>NZ_JAGWCT010000035.1:0-40904 GCF_020657815.1 Clostridioides sp. ZZV15-6597
AAAATGGAGTTTGAAAAAGGAAGTATTTCAATTCATACAGAAAATATTTTTCCTATAATTAAAAAATGGTTATATTCTGATAAGGACATATTTATAAGAGAGCTTATCAGTAATGCATGTGATGCAGTAAGTAAATACAAAAGACTTGTATCATTAGGAGAAATATCAGAAAATAATCCATCAGATTATAAAATTACTGTATCTGTAAATAAGGGTGAGGGTACACTTAAATTTATTGATAATGGAATAGGTATGACTGAGGAAGAAATAAAAAAATACATAAACCAAGTTGCCTTTTCAGGTGCAGAAGATTTCTTTAATAAATATAAGGATAAAATGGAAGAGTCAAATGACATAATAGGTCATTTTGGGTTAGGGTTTTATTCTGCATTTATGGTGTCTAAAAAAGTACAAATAGATACACTTTCATATGTGGAAGGAGCAACTCCTGTAAGATGGATATCTGAAGGTGGTACAGAATATGAAATATCTGAATCAGATAGTAGACATGACAGAGGAACTACTATAACACTATTTATTGATGATGATAGTAAGGAATTTTTAGATGAATTTACTGTAAGAGGAGTAATAAATAAATACTGTTCTTTCCTACCAGTAGAGATATATTTAGAAGATGTTGAAAGATTAGAAAGAGAAGCTAAGGAAGCTGAAGAAAAAGCTAAAAAGCAAAAAGAAGATGGAAAAGAAGAAGAAGTTATAGATGCAAAGGTAATTGAACCCTTAAATGATACTAATCCTTTATGGCTTAAATCTCCAAAGGATTGTACTGATGATGAGTATAAAGAGTTTTATAGAAAAGTATTCAATGTATTTGATGAACCTTTATTTTGGATACATCTAAATGTTGATTATCCTTTCAATTTAAAGGGTATACTTTATTTCCCTAAATTAAAAAATGAATTTGAATTGACAGAAGGAAAAGTAAAATTATATAACAATCAGGTCTTTGTAGCTGACAACATAAAAGAAGTTATACCAGAGTTTTTACTTTTATTAAAAGGTGTAATAGACTGCCCAGATTTACCACTAAATGTATCAAGAAGCTTTTTACAAAATGATAGAGATGTAAGTAAAATTTCTAAACATATAATTAAAAAAGTAGCAGATAAGTTAAAATCTCTTTGTAAAAATCAAAGGGAAGAATATAACAAGTTCTGGGATGATATACAAATATTTATTAAATATGGTTGTTTAAAAGATGATAGCTTCTATGAAAAGGTGAAAGAATGTATATTATTTAAAACTATTGATGACGAGTATATAACACTTCAAGATTACTTAGAAAAATGTAAAGAAAAACATGAAAATAAAGTATTCTATGTAAGTGATAAAGAGCAACAATCACAATATATTAAACTATTTAAGGACTATGACCTAAATGCTGTGGTATTAAATTCATCAATAGACACTCATTTTATTTCATTTATGGAATACAAAGAAAATGGTGTTAAATTTAACAGGATAGATGCAGACCTTTCTGATGTATTAAAAGACAAAAATGAAAATAAAGATAGTGAAGAAAATAAAGAAGAGATAGCCAAGATAGAAGGATTATTTAAAGAAGCTGTTGGAGAAAGAGTAAAAAATTATTCTGTAGAAGGATTAAAAAACGAAGAAACTCCAGCTATGATTTTAGTATCTGAACAATCTATTAGAATGGCAGAAATGCAGTCAAGATTTGCTGGAATGGATTTAGGAATGAGTTTTGAGGAAGAAAAGACTCTTGTAATAAATGAAAACAGCCCGATTATCAAAAAATTAGTTTCTCTTAAAAATGATGAAGAAAAGAAAGATAAAGTAGCACTTATATGTAATCAAATAGCTGATTTAGCTTTACTTTCTAATAAAGAATTAAAGCCAGGAGAATTAGATTCATTTGTACAAAGAAGTAATAAACTTATGAATATGTTAATAGAACTATAGACTTAAAATATAGAAAAATAAAGTTTTAAAAATTTGTAAAATAGAACAATGAGAAGAGTTATCTTAAGATGATTGAAATTATCTTTAGGTAACTCTTTTTTGTTTTTATAATTTTTAGTTAAGTTTTAAACAGTTAACTGTACTTTAACAAGAAATATATTTGATTAAATAGAGTTAACTTGATATGAAAGAAGATAATACATATAATTAAGTAAAAGATTATTTTATAAATTATGTTTCAATACATAATTACACTTTTATTAAAAAATAAAGTCGTTACTAAAGTAGAAAAATAGGAGGTTTTAGCATGAATTTTAATTATAGTTTGCCAGTAAATATTTTATTTGGAAGAGGGAGAATTAATGATGTAGGTATAGAAGTATCCAAATATGGTAAAAAAGTATTAATTGTAACTGGTAAAAACAGTACAAAGAAAACAGGGTTACTTGATAAGACAATAGATTTGCTAAAAGGTGCTAAAGTAGAATATGAAGTTTTTGATAGAGTAGAGCAAAATCCTCTTATAACTACTATATATGCAGGAGTAGAAGCTATAAAAGAAACTGGTTGTGATTGTGTTTTAGGCCTTGGTGGAGGAAGTATAATGGATGCAGCTAAAAGTATAGCTTTTTCTTATAAAAATCCAGGAGATTTGAATGATTACATATTTGGAATTAAACAAGGTGAAGAAGCCCTACCTATAGTTTTAGTCCCAACAACATCAGGCACAGGTAGTGAAGGGAATTGTTTTGCAGTGCTTACAAATTCAGATACTAAAGATAAAAAATCTATAAAAAAGAATAGCATGTATGCAAAAGCCTCAATAATTGACCCAGAGCTTATGGTAACAATGCCAAAACATATAATTGCATCAGTTGGATTTGATGCACTTGCTCACAACATAGAAGCATATCTTTCGAATGGAAGAAATCCTCTTGCAGATGTACAGGCTATCTATGGGATTGAACTTATATCAGAAAGCTTAGTAAATGTATACAATAATTCTGATAATTTAGAAGCTTGGGAGAGAATAACACTTGCAAGTACTATTGGTGGGATGACAATTGGTACAGCTGGAACAACTCTTCAACATGGTATGGAGCACCCTGTAAGTGGTCTTAGAGATGTAATGCATGGAAAAGGACTTGCAGCTTTAACTCCAACCATTATAGAAAGTTCATGGGATAGTGATATTGAAAGGTTTGGAAATATATCAAAAATATTGGGCGGAACTTGTGCAGAAGACTGTTCAGATGCAATCAAAAATTTCCTTAAAAAGATAGATTTAGATATAAAACTAAGTGACCTAGGTATTGTAAAATCAGATATTGATTGGTTAACTGATAATTGTATGAAAATATCTGCTGCAAATATTAAGAGACATCCAAAGACTTTTAATAAGGAACAAATAAGAGAAATGTACTATAAATCTTTGTAAATTAGATTTATAGATTAAATTTTAGATAAAAATTGGTTGTGTTGGTTGTTATAAGTAAATAAACTTATAATTAGTTAATGCAAAAAAATAAATTTATCTCAAATGTTTATTTTACTTTCTGATAAATAAAGGAACTTAAAAAAGGGAAGATTAACTAAGTAATATTTTATAAAAATCTTCATTTTAAAAACTTTAAGTAGAGGTGAGATAAATGTTTAATCCTAAAAGAATAATATTTGAAAAAGGTACCCTAGATACAAATATTGGGAAAAACATATACGATAAATTTAAGGATAAAAAAGATGTAGAAATAATTAATATATCATCAAATAGGATTAAGGAACATATCCCAGGAGAAAATCTATATGAACAGTATAGAAATGGAAAACAAACCATGGTAGTTGGGATTAGAAAAAGTCTAAAGTTTCAAACATGTAAACCTTCTGCTAACTATCAATTGCCACTTGTCAGTGGGTGTATGGGAAGATGTGAATATTGTTATCTAAATACACAGTTAGGTGATAAGCCATTTATAAGAGTGTTTGTAAATGTAGATGAAATACTTGAACAAACAAAGAAATATATTGAAGATAGAAAACCACAGGTAACTATATTTGAAGGAGCAGCTACATCAGACCCTGTTCCAGTAGAACCATATACTAATTCACTGAAAAAGACAATAGAGTTTTTTGGAAAAGAAGAAAAGGGAAGATTTAGATTTGTTACTAAATACAGTGATATAGATAGCTTGTTGGATGCTGAGCATAATAATCATACAGAGATAAGATTTAGCATAAATACACCTAGAATTATAGATGGGCATGAACATTATACAGCTTCTGCAAATAAAAGAATAGAATCAGCCGTAAAACTTGCAAAAGCTGGATATCAGATTGGATTTATAATAGCTCCTGTGTTTTTATATGAAGGTTGGAAAGAGGAATATAGAAGTCTGATTAGAAGCATAAAAGAAGCTCTTCCAAAAGATTTTGATAGAAAAATTATATTTGAAGTTATATCACATAGATATACAACTAAAGCAAAGAATAGAATATTAGAAATTTATCCAGACACATTATTGCCAATGGAAAATGATAATAGAAAGTTTAAATATGGTCAATTTGGATATGGAAAATATGTATATACTAAAGAGCAATTAGATGATATGAAAGAGTTCTTTCATAAGGAAATCAATGAAGTATTTAAAAATAGCTTAATAAAATATATAATATAGCAAATCTTATCTAAAGATTTGCTATATTTTATTTTTATATATTCTATGTTTATAATAAAGTGATAGGATTTAGTACTGTCATATGAGAAAATAAAAAAGGCACTGTCTATCAAGACCATTTTTTTAAGTTTTGATAATATAAAAATATAGGATTAATAAAAATATCAGGAGGAGTTATGATATGCATGCATGGGAATCTATTCAAATTACATTAGATTTAATAGAGGCAAACTTATCAGAAGAAATATCAATCAATGAATTAGCAAATAAAGCAAATTTATCACCATTTTACTATCAAAGACTATTTAAAAGATTAGTAAATAAGACTGTAATGGAGTATATAAAACTTCGTCGTCTTGCAAAAGCTTCTGAATACTTAGTAGAACATAAGAATCGTATACTTGATGTAGCTTTAAATTTTGGATTTGATAGCCATGAAACATTTACACGTTCCTTTAAAAAAGCATATGGATTAACTCCAGAAAAGTATAGAGCAAATCCAGTAAAACTCAATCAATTTGTTAAGCCAGAGTTAATTTTAAATTATGTCATGGTGGATGAAGGTGTACCATTGATTACAGATGGTATAGTAATTGAAGTAAATCGTAAAAAATTAAGTAAACCAAGAACTTTTGTTGGCCTTGAAGGAGAAATACCTATTTGCCAACTAATGGGTGGCGAAACAACAGGCATTGCAATAGCAAAGGAATTATGGATGAAATTTGGTAGCCAAAAAAATAATATACCAAATCAAATTCCAGGTGGAAATGATTTTGGTGCTCTTTATATGGGTAATGCAAAAGAAGGAAATTGTATTTATATGGCAGGAGTAGAAGTAGAGCCAGGTACATCAGTAGAAGGATATAGTTCTTTTGAGTTACCTGCTAGAGAGTATTTAGTATGTGGGTTTGAAGCAGAAAATTTTGATGAGTTAGTTGACTCAGCTGTTTTTAAAGCTGACAAATTTATGGAAAGATGGATGAAGAAACATAATCTAACAACAACTGATTTTGCAATTGAAATGTATTATCCATCTACATCTGAAGTAGCATATCTGGAACATTGGATTGTTCCAGTTCCTATTAAATAGGGGAAAGGGTGGTAAATATGGATTGGCAAGATACATTTTTCCAAGATAATAAACCAACACTTGAACAAATTAAAGAATTTATTAATAGTCCATTATGGGACAAGCTAAATAGTGTGTTAAGTTCAACCTATAATGTGGAACCAAAACTTGAGTATAGTAAATGTTCAATGCAAAGAGGTTGGAATGTAAAATACAAAAAAAGAGGAAAGTCATTATGTACTTTATATCCTCAAGAAGGTTCTTTCAAAGCTTTAGTCATTGTAAATGAAAGTAATAGAGTAGAAGTTGACTTATTTATTAATACTTGTTGTGATTATATAAAACAATTGTACAATGAGATAAAATTTTTTAATGGAAGTAAGTGGTTAATGATTCAAATAGATAGTATGTCGACATTAAATGACACACTTGAGCTTATTAAATTTAGAGTTTAATATATAAAACAGGGTGACTTATATACTCATCCTGTTTTTATATATTAACTTTTAATAGCTTGTATGAATTTGAGAAGCTTTTGTATTTCAATTTTTCATGATATTATATAACTTATGTTTATCAATTATTATTGAAATTGATTTGAGATAGAGTTTAAATATATACTTTTTCCTTTATCAGTAAGAAACATAAAAATAATGCTCCATAAACAGTTTAGAGTGTTTTTTATACTATCATGTTCATCAAGTTCTTTAGTGCCAACGGGTTTATATATAAGTATTGTTAAAATACATTCAATAATATTTTCTATCTGATTAGGAATTGTACATTCTTGAATTAAATTAGAATTTTGTAAATTAAGAAAACTTTCTTTCAAGAATTCTTTAAGTTCTTTTATGAAGTCAAGTTGAAATTTATATATTTTAGGGCTTATTTGAGATAGTTGGTCATAGTGCTTAAAATAATATGCATTTTCATTTTGAATACTCAATGAATTTAAAAATAGCTCATTTAAATCTTTTAAGGACTCAGGGATATCTATTTTCTTATAATTTTTATGTTTGTATGCAACTACTTCCTCAATTAAATCTTCCTTTTTTTTAAAATAATATGTTAAGTTCCCAACACTCATTCCTAAAGCATCAGCAACATTTCTCATAGATACATTATTGTAGCCATATTCATTAAATAAATCACGAGCTTTAATTAAAATATCCACTTTTGTTTGTTTTGCCATATTGAATCCTCCAATAAAAATTTATAATAACTTTTATTTGACATTTTAGTACATTAGTACTACAATGTCAAATATAGTACAAATGTACTAAAAATATTTAAGTCATTCTGGGATAGATAAATTAAAGATTTTGGTTTTATATTATAAATCTAAAATCTATAAAGACTAAGATATTATTTACATAAAAGTTGATGAAGAGGAAAAAGTATTTTATATTATCCTATGCTTTGATTAATCTTGTATTACTTTAAAAGTACATTAAATTTAATATTGGGAGGTTATAAAATGAAATATAAAAATAATAATTTTGAACTTTATAAACTTGGACTAGGTTGTGGAGGAATGATAAAGCTTGATAATAAATCTGAAAATATAGCTACAATTCATGAAGCTTTAGATAGTGGTATAAATATGTTAAATACAGCTGACTTTTATGGTGCAGGGCAAAGTGAAATGATAATAGGTGAAGCTCTTAAAGGCAGAAAAAGAGATGATGCTTTTGTATCTGTAAAAACTGGAGCTCTTGTTGCACCTAATGGTCAAATGTATGGTCTTGATGTTAATCCTTTTAACATAAAAAGTCATGTAGCTCAAACTCTTAAGAGATTAAATTTAGATTACATAGACCTTTATCAAACAGCTAGAATAGATTTAGCTATACCTGTAGAGGAAACTATTGGAGCTATTTCTGACCTAGTAAAAGAAGGGTATATAAAGTATATAGGCATCACTCAAGTTGATGATGAAACTTTAAGAAGAGCTAATAAAGTTCATCCGATAAGCCTTATAGAATCTGAATATTCTCTTTTCAATAGAGAAATAGAAAAAAATATATTACCAACTGCTAGAGAATTAGAGATAGGGGTTGTTGCTTTTGGTGCTCTTGCTCATGGACTTTTAAGTGGAGTTTGGTCAAAAGCTAATGGTCAAAGATATAACTCTATGATACCTTTGTTTTTTGATGAAAATATAGACAAAAACCTTGGACTAGTAGAAAATATAAGAGAAATAGCAAATGAAAAAGAAACTACTATTCCACAAATAGCTCTTGCATGGGTATTATCAAAAGGAGATGATATCATAACTTTAGTTGGGGCATCAAGAAGAGTGACACTAAGGGATTCCTTAAAAGCCAAAGATATTAAACTAAGTGATGAAGACATTAGAAGAATAGAAAATGCTATAAATGAGAATGAAATTTTAGGTGCAAGTTTTCCTAACATGAAATTTAAGAATGGTAAAGTAGTTAAATAAGTTCTCATAAGCCACCCTTTAAAAGAGTGGCTTTTTACATTCCATTAAATAATCCAATAAACAAACTATAGTATAAGTTATTCAGCAAATATCAATTTAAGTTATTTTTCTGCATTCCCTACAGTTAAGTCCACATGTGTTTTTTTCCTGCATATTGATAGCACCCCAATTAGCAAATTGTCGCAAAATAGGTACAATACTTTTACCCTTATCCGTTAATGTATATTCAACTTTTGGAGGAATTTCATTGTATTGTTTGCGATGAACAATACCATCAGACTCTAAATCTTTTAATGATTGAGCTAGCATAGTATTTGTAATTCCATCTAGTTTTCTTTTTATACTACTATACCTAATTGGATTATCAACTGCTAACATACATATAATAGGTAATTTCCATTTTCCACCAACAATATCTAATGCATAACGTATTGGACAAGTTAATTCTTCATCATTTTCAGTTATATTATTTTTATTATCTAAACTCATTTTAATTCACTCCTCAATTTCAATAGTATCTTTTTTATACTTTATCAGAAAAAACTGCATACTTGTTTTTTTCTTATTTTATATTAAAATTATATCAAAGGATAATCCTTAATACAACTATTTAAAAGGGGTGTAATAATTATGAAAGCATTAGATTTTTTAAACAAAGCAGGAGTTTATTATTTAGCAACAATTGATGAAAGTAATCAAGCACATGTACGTCCTCTTGGATTCGTTATGGAGTACGATGGAAAACTGACATTTTGTACATCTAACCAAAAAAATATGTTTAAGCAACTTATTTTTAATCCAAAGGTTGAAATTTGCTGTATCGACCAAAAATTTAATACCTTACGTATTTTAGGTGAAGCAGTATTTGTTACATCAAAAGAAACACAAGCTAAAGCACTTGAAATAATGCCAAGCCTAAGTAAAATGTACTCTGTAGGAGATGGCAAATTTGAAATATTCTCTATTGATAATGCAAAAATTAGTTGCTGTTCAATGAGTGGTAAAAAAGTTGATATAGAACTTTAATTATAGCTGAATCAACATTCATGATGAAAGTTAAGAAAATGTTACTACTAATATATTAGAAATTTAAACCTAAAGACAATAAAAAGATTTTTAAGCAGTAAATGTGTAAAAATTTTTAGTTATTAGATTTATATTCCAACAATTACATATTGTTTTGAATAATTTCATAACAAAAATAAGAATAATTAAAGTTTATTTTATGATGGAGTGTAATTCCTTTTAAAAATATTTTAACTGTAAATGATTGCAAGTAATTTTTATTTAATATGAAGAAAATATGATGATTATAAAAAATTATTACTTATTATTTATATATTTTTGTATATAAATAATAAGTAGCATGACTTTATAAATTAATAGTGATAGAATATAAATTAATAGATAAGATATAATTTTAAAAAGAGTGATATAAAGTGAGTAAATATAGTTCTTTGTGGGAATATGTTGAGAAAAATGGTACTTCATCATTTAAATTAACTTTTGAAGAAATAAAAAATATTGCTGGAATAGAGATAGATCATTCTTTTTTGAAATATAAAAAAGAATTAAATGAATATGGATATCAAGTTGGAAAAATTTCTTTAAAAGAGAAGACGATTATTTTTAATAAAATTGATTAAGGTGTTAATAATTACATAGAATAAGATAGTTTGTATTGACTATCATATATAACTAAAAATAAAGTAAGTCTTATAATAAGACTTACTTTATTTTTAGTTGATGATTTTTTAGTTTTATACCATAAGGTATAAAATTGTACCTATTAAAAAAGTTATAATTTCTATTACTGTCATTCTAAGTATGTTATATATTTTAATTTGGCTATTTATTTTGATTTTATATAATGCAAAAATCTTCTAAGGTTTTCACTTTTAACATTTAAATAATAAATATATAAACACTGGATGCAATATTAAGTGTAATTAAAGAATAGTTTGTTTTATTTATTGAAATCTTTTTATTTTAAATTATATAAATAAAATATAGAGTTCTATACATTCTCTAATATTTTATGATTACATGAAGATTTACTCAAAGTAAAATAAATCTTCAAATTTTTTATCTAGAGCAATACATAAAATAAGTGCTAACTTTGCTGTTGGATTAAACTGACCTGTTTCTATTGAACTAATTGTATTTCTTGATACTCCAACCATTTCTGCCAGTTGGCTTTGGGATAATTTTTTCTCTGTTCTTGCTATTTTTAAGCGATTTTTTAATATCAATTCTTCATTCATATGCTTACCTCAATGATGATAAAATAAAATTTGTCAATGAGAAGATTGTCAGAATTAAGAAACCAAAAGCAAAAACTAAATTCTTTTTCTCATGTGTAAATTGGTATTTTGCTATATTTTCAGCAAATCCAAATGTCCAAAATAAAGCAGATACTGCATCACTTTTTTGCCCAATAAAGGTGTTAAATATTACAATAAAGCAGAATACACATGTGAAAATTGAATACCCTACTTTTCTACCCTTATTTTCAATATACTCTAATCCTTCATCTTTATTAGATTGACGACTTTTACTTAAAATTTCTTCTTTATTCATATAAGACACCTCCTATTTAGATGCCAAGTTTACTTGGTATTTTCATTATATCATGCCAAGTCTACTTGTCAATATATTTGACAACAAAACTTGGCATAAATTCACCAGATTTATCTCTTTAAAATATATTTCAAACTCTGCTTTGTAGAACAGCTGAGTTTAATACTTTATAATTGAAATATAATTACTTTTAACTTGAAAGGAGTTTAATATATGAATTTAGGAGACAAGATTATAAAACTAAGAAAGAAATATAATTATTATCAAGAATTGTTGGCTGAAAGACTAAATGTATCTAGGCAAACTATTAGTAAGTGGGAATTAGGAGTATAACCTAGTTAAAGATAAAAAACAATGTATGCATACCTGCTTGCTAAACCAATAATGAAATTAAACAAACAAGTAGAAGAACTTTATAAGAAGTACATATGGTTAAGAAATCAATATGATGAATTTCAGTATGAGCACCAACAGCAAAGTAATGTACTTGAATCTAAATTTAAAAATGTAAGATTCTCTAAAAAACTATCAAAGAATATTAATTATGAATTGCGCATTCTAATGTATCAATAGTGAGGTAAAATAGTAGTGGGACTAATAAATTATGATTTAATCTTATCTAATGAAGATATTGAAATATCAGATAGAGATATGGAAAAAGTTATTAAACAAATGAGCATATGAAATATAATATTAATCTTTTATTTGAAGGAAATGAATCATTTGATGCTATAAAAGATAATCCAAGATTTAAAGAACTTATAAAGAGAATAAAAGAATTCAAATTAATTTAGAGTAAAGTCTATACAATAGATTTGTAATAGTAAATAATTACTTGTGATATAGATGAAGAATTTTAATTTACACTATAAATATTCACTTAAGGTACTATACTAAAACATTAATAGTATAGTACCTTTTTTGTAAATACATAAAAAGTAGACAAATATGTAAATTATAGTCTATTTGTAGTTAATATGAGATTGGCATTTTCAATAGGATAATATTCCAAGGTATATTTTTCTTCAGCGGGGAAGTACCTATTTTCCTATTTACATTTTATATCTTCTAAATTACCTATATATCTATCATTTTCTTTATAATATTTTATCTCCATTTTTTACAGGAACTAAAATTTCATTTAGTAAATAATCATATCTCCATTGGATATTGTAATAATAATACCACTCTTCTTTAGAATTATTATACCTAATAAACTTAGGATGTATAAAATAATAAATGCGTAAGATGTAAGAAGGATAATTCAAATTTTGCAATTGTAATTTTAGTGAATTAGCAAGTGTACTTTTACCTGACCCTCCTAAACCGTCAATACCAATAATATATATTTTATTAGAAATATCCTCATTTCATATAGTATAAATAGTATTAAGATTTTTATAAGAGTTAAAGCAAGCATGTATTATTACTCAAATATTTGTATAATCAACATCTAGTAATTTACCTTTTTGGTGAAAATGATTAATAAGTTTTTTAGGATAATTCATTATTAATTCATCTGGAAAATTAATTTCTTTTAAGATATTCTCAGAATACTCATAGTTACCTATATCAAAACAAATGTGAGCATCTGAAGTTAGTATGATTTTAGCACCATATTTTTTGCAAAGTGTAGCAATATACTTACAATTATCCGAGCTACCATTTCTTGACACGCCTTTGATAGAACAATTATTTATTTCTATTAAGATATTCTTTTCCATGGCTAATTTAATGATTAATTCATAGTCGATTGGGTAGTTTGGGTTTCCAAGGTGGCCTAATATTTCAATATTATCATGCTTATTTATTGCATTTATTAAGGCTTTAGTATTATTCTCTAATGTATTTGGTGAAAAAACGGCTTCGTGAAATGACAAGATAAGATAATCCAATCGAGGAATGACAAAGGACTCTAGATCTATGTTTCCTTCAGTGTCTAGTATATTTGCTTCACATCCTCTTAAGATTATAATGTTATTTATGATTCTTGGGATATTTTGAATGTTGTGAAAGTACCATTTGTGGGGAGAACCAGGCATCTTAGGACCATGTTCAGATGTACCTAGTATCTTAATTCCATTTTCTTTACAATAATTAATATTTTCTAACAAAGTACTATAGCCATGACCACTGACTATAGAGTGGGTGTGTAAATCTGATAAAAAATTCATATAAATTCCTCCTCTATAAAAGATGAGGGTAACGTAATTTATATTATAAAACGAATAGGAAATAAAATCAATAGTTACACAATTAGACAAAAATATTAAAATATTGTAGAATTAAGCTTAATAATAAATATTTAACAGTATTACTGCTTATATGGGAGGTTAACTATGATACAAAAGAAGCTATCAAGGAAAGAAAAAGTTTTAATTTGCTTGAAAAGGTTAACAGAAGAACACTTGAATCTTAATAATGGCATTAGATTTGGATTTGATGCAGAGTATATTGCTACTGAAGTAGGTATAAATAGAAGTAATGCTAGTAAGGAATTAAATCAATTAATAAAGGAAAGTATTATTATAAAGATAAAGGGAAAACCTGTTCAGTACTTATATAAAGAAAGTATTGAGAGTATTTTAGGAAAGAAACTAAATAAAGGGATATTTGATAATATTAACTCTATAAACGAATATAGTGAAAATGATGCTATCAAAGATGAGTATATTGTAGAGGGTATAAAAAAAGAGAACAATATTTTTAATTTAGTAGGATGTGATGGAAGTTTAAAGTCCCAAATAGAGCAAGCTAAAGCAGCAGTAATATATCCACCTAAGGGGTTGAGTACATTAATAATAGGACCTACAGGAGTTGGTAAATCTATATTTGCAGAATATATGTATAAGTATAGTTTAACTATAAAAGAAGATAGTGATAATGCACCATTTATCATATTTAACTGTGCTGATTATTCTGATAATCAGCAATTATTATTAGCACAGCTTTTTGGATATGTAAAAGGAGCATTTACTGGAGCTGATAAAGATAAGTATGGTATTGTACATGAAGCTAATAATGGAATATTGTTTTTAGATGAAGTTCATAGGTTATCTGCAGAGGGACAAGAAATGCTATTTCTGCTTATGGATAAGGGTATATATAGAAGGTTAGGAGAGGCTAATAAGGTACATGAGTGTAGGATTATGATAATTGCAGCTACTACAGAGGATCCAGAGATAGCAATGTTGGAAACGTTTTTAAGAAGAATACCTGTAACTATAAAGATTCCGTCTTTAGAGGAAAGAGGTTTTCAAGAGAGAATGAAGCTTATATGTTATTTTTTTAAAGAAGAAAGTATTAGGATTGGTGTTAAGTTAAAGGTTTCAAAAGAAGTTATTAAGGCATTTATTTTATATAAGTGTAAGGGAAATATAGGACAATTAAAAAGCGACATACAATTAATTTGTGCAAGAGCTTTTTTAGATTATATGACCTATAAAAGGGAATGTGTATATGTAAGACTCTCTCTTCTACCAAACAATATTAGGGAATCATTATATGGAAATAATAGAAAAGAGGAGTTTGTA
The DNA here is from genome assembly GCF_020657815.1 of Clostridioides sp. ZZV15-6597. NCBI lineage: Bacteria > Bacillati > Bacillota > Clostridia > Peptostreptococcales > Peptostreptococcaceae > Clostridioides > Clostridioides sp. ZZV15-6597. The sequence goes on from NZ_JAGWCT010000035.1 coordinate 14,245, forward strand.
CAAAACTTCAGTTTTATTGGGAAAGATGATATTATTTTTTTACCAGAAGGAAAGAATTTTGAAAGTGAAAATTTATTAATAGAAAATAAAAAATATGATTTAGATTTCTATGGAATGATAAAAGAAACTTGGAATAAACTTCAACAAGAAGGTATTAAAGAGTCACAAATTAGAAGCGTTATAGATGAAGATATACAGAAGTATTCCTATAATTTAATGAATACTTTTATATATAATAGTAGTAATCAAACAGCTTATAACAATATTGTTAATGATTCAATTGCAACTACTGTGAAGCATATTTTACAAAATCATGATAAATGGAGCAAAAGAGAAGGATTAGATAAATTAATAAAAGCTATAGCCTTACATATTCAGAATTTAATTGAAAGAATAAAGATTGGGAACATAGTAAAGCATCCTAATAAAGATGAAATTATGAAAGAAAGAGCATATGAATATAACATAGCAAAAGAAATATTATCTAACGTGTCGTTAATGTATGGAGTTGAGTTTCCAGAAGATGAAGCAATTTTTTTAGCAACGTTTCTTTATTTATCTTATGTGGGATTAAATGAGGAGAGTATAGCAATATTAGTTATAATGCATGGTGAATCTACGGCATCTAGCATGGTGAATGTAGCTAATACTTTACTGGATTGTAAGCATGCAGTGGCAATCAATATGGGATTAGAGGATAGAGTTCAGGATATTTTAGTCCAAGCTGTAGAAATAGCCAATGAAATTGACAAAGGAAAGGGAATTTTAATTCTAACTGATATGGGATCTATTTTAACATTTGCTAAAGTTATTCATGATGCTACTGGAAAAGAAGTAAAAGCAATAGATATGGTAAGTACACCTATTGTAATAGAAGCAACTAGAAAGGCCCTAACTCCGGAAATGACATTAGAGAAATTATATTTTAATATTATAGACTCTATAAAGAAACATTATGGAGATATGGAAATTACATATGCTGAAAAAGATAATGGTGGTAGATATTTTGATAGATTACTAATTGATAATATTAGTAAAACTTTGACTTTTTTAAATGGGGAAAAGGCTTATTTTATATTAAAAGAAGTAATTAATAGAATTAGCGAACATTATTCTTTAGTAATTCAAGATGAGCTTTTAGTAAAGTTTATATTTCATTGTTCATGTATGATTGAAAGAGTAATAATAAAAGAGTCTTTAGTTTATAAATCATATGAAGAAAGAATTAGTAGAAGTAAAGCATTATATTTAGTTATAAAAGAAAGTTTTAAGCTTGTAGAAGAGACATTCGATATAATTATTTCAGATATGGAATATGCAAATATATTAGATATATTTGAATCACAATATGATACAGATAAATTCAAAAGTTGATACAAAATTTAAAAATAGCCAAAAGGCTATCTTTTTTTTACTTCTTTTTGATACAGATTTGATACAGGTTTGAAAAAGATTTTGATACATATTGAAAGAGTAAGTTTTTTTTATAAATTAAGTAAAAAGATTTGATTAAATCCTGTAAAATGGCCATTTGTTATTGATACACATAAGTTGGCACGGCAATTGCTTATATAAAAAGTGACAAGAAAAGTGAGGTGAGATTGGTGATTGGGATAATAGTTATGACTCATGGGAGTTTTAGTGAAGAAATTATAAAAAGCTGTGAACTTATTGCAGGACCAGCAGAAAGAACAGCAGCAATTAAACTAAATAGGAATGATAATATTGAAGACTTAAATAGAAATTTTGTAGAAAAGTTAAATGAATTAGATGAAGGTGACGGAGTTTTAGTATTAGCTGACCTATTAGGAGGTTCACCAAGTAATGTTGCAAGTTTAAACCTTAAAAAAGGTGGAAAGTTTCATGCACTTACTGGAGTAAATCTTCCAATGCTACTTGAAGCTTTAATTAATAGAGAGGGAAAAAGTTTAGAAGAGTTAGCAGAGACATGCATTGAAGCGGGGAAAACTGGTATAAACCATATTAATAAAGTTCTTAGCTCAATGTAATAGAAAAAGGAGTTCGATTAAAAATGTCTTTAGTAAAATATTGCAGATGTGATGATAGATTAATACATGGTCAAGTGATATATAAATGGGTTAAGCATCTAGGTGTTAAAAAAATAGTAGTAGTAGATGATGAAACAACCAATGATGTAATTGCTAAAGGTTTGATAAAAATGGCAGCACCAAAGAATATTGATTTATCAATATTAACTGTAAGTGAATCAAGGAGGTATTTTTATAATAAGCAAGCTGATGATAACGTTTTTGTATTAATTAAAAACTTAGATACTGCAAATAGAATGAGAGAAGAAGGAATTGATATTAAAAAACTTATTATTGGAAGAATACCTACAGGGATAGGAAAAAAGAAAATATCTCAAAATGTATACATTAATAAAAAAGAGTTTCTTTTAATAGATGAATTTATTAAAAAAAATATTAATGTATCAATTCAAATGGTACCTGATGAGGAAGAAGTAGAATTAAATCAAAGTATTAATCGCTATAAAGGAGAGTTTGTTTAGCAATGAATAAATATAAGGTAATCATACTCTGCCATGGAACGTGGGGAAAGGTATTAGTAGAAGAAGCAAATAAAAATTTTGGATTGTCAAATCAATACGAAGTTTTATCACTAAGCTCTGAAAAAGATATTTCTGTATTCATGAAAGAGGTTGAAGAAGTAGTAGATAAAGAGGATGTGAAAATTATAATATCAGATCTGTATGGGGGATCTACGTCAAGTGTTGCAATAGCTGTTGCTATAAGAAGAGGGATAGATGCAATAAATGGACTTAGCTTACAGACAATTTTAATCGTAGATGAAGAATTAAGCAAAGAAGATAAAGTACATACATTACCAGAAAGAATCGTCAAAAAAAATAATAACCTTTGTGTGGATTTAATTAAAGAATTTAAAAAAATATAAATTATGAGGTGGATATAATGGCAAAAATAACATTAGTAAGAGTAGATCACAGATTAATTCATGGACAAGTTATAACAAAATGGGTGAAAATCGCTCAAGCTCAAAAAATAGTAATAGTTGATGACTTCTTAGGTCAAGATGAATTTATGGCTGATGTATATAGAATGGCAGCGCCATCAGGAGTAGAAGTAGCTATTTTAACAGCAGAAGATGCAGGACAAGCATTCCAAAACAATATTTTAGGAGATAAAAATATATTTATTCTATTTAAGAACGTTGATATGGCAAATAAGGCGTATAAGGCTGGACTTAAATATGAAAAGATTCAATTAGGAGGTATTCCAAATGAAGCAGGAAAGAAGATGGTATTTACAGCTGTTTCATTAGGAAGTGAAGATGTAGAACAACTAAATGAACTTAATGAAGATGGGGTTGAAATAGTTCTACAAGTTATACCAGAGGAATCATCTATGACATATGAAAATGCCTTAAAGAAGTTTAAATAAAAATTATAAATTAGGAGGAATTATAAATGGAATCTGTTTTGATGTTGGCAATTGTAACAGGATTATGGTATTGGTTTGCAGCAGGTCTTGCAGGGTATACCCTTTTCTCAACACTAAAGTCCCCTTTATTTATAGGTTTTAGCCTTGGATTGCTTTGGGGTGATGTAACAACCGGTATGATTGTTGGTGCAAGTATAGAAATGGTTTATCTAGGAATGGTAGCAGCAGGAGGAAATATCCCATCAGATAAATGTTTAGCTGCTCTTATTGCAATACCAGTAGCACTCCAAACTGGTGTTAATGCAGAAGTTGCAGTATCTATTGCGGTACCTTTAGGTGTTATAGGAGTATTAGTTAATAACTTAAGAAGAACTGGTAATGCTGTATTAGTTCATAAGGCAGATAAGTATGCCGAAGAAGGTAATACAAAAGGTATCTGGAGATGTGCAACACTTTATTCTTTAATATTTGGGTTTGTTTTAAGATTTCCAATAGTTTTTGTATGTAACTTTTTTGGAGCAGATTTAGTTCAATCATTATTAGATGTTATACCACAATGGTTAATGAATGGATTAACAGTAATGGGTGGTATATTACCTGCATTAGGTTTTGCAACAACAATATTTACTATAGGTAAAAATAAATTCTTACCAATGTTTATTATAGGATTTTTTATGGTTCAATATTTTGAAATATCAATTACTGCAGCTGCAATATTTGGTGTTTGTATAGCTCTTTTAGTTACATTTATGAAAGAAGATAAAAGGGTGGGTGAAGTATAATGCAAGAAATAAAAAATAAAGAAGCTAAAGATGAGCAAGGTACAACTGAAGTTAATAAGATAAGAGTACTTACGAAGAAAGATGTAACAAAAACATATCTAAGATGGTGGTGGACAGCAGAATTATCTAACTCTTTTGAAAGAATGCAAGCATTAGCAGTTTGTGCAAGTTTCACTCCGGCTTTAGAAAAGTTATATAAGAAAAAAGAAGATTTAATAGATGCGTTAAAGAGGCACTTACAATTTTTTAATACTCAAGCTATATGGGGAGGGTTAATTCATGGTACAGTTTTAGCTATGGAAGAAGAGAAAGCTACTGAAGGAAAAATCCCAGGAGAAGTTATTTCAGGTGTTAAGAATGGGCTTATGGGACCTTTGGCTGGAATTGGAGATACTTTAGATTTTGGTACATTTCAAACAATATTCTTAGCTTTAGGTGCTTCGTTTGGAGCAGAAGGAAGTGTTATAGGTGCATTTTTCCCAATAATGTTTAGTATATTACTATTTTGCGAAGGTTATTACTTATTCCATTTAGGATATTCTTTAGGTAGAGATTCAATTAAGAAAATTCTATCAGGTGGTATTGTCAATAAGATAATTGATGGTGCTTCAATTCTAGGAATGTTTATGATGGGAGCATTATCTGCAACTACAGTTAAGCTTTCAACTCCATTATCATTTGATATTGGTGGTAAAGCAATTGTTGTTCAAGATACATTAAACATGATTGCTCCAGGTTTATTACCACTTGGTGTTGTATTCTTCGTGTATTGGGGAATGAAATACAAGAAGTGGACAATAACTAAGTTATTAGTAATTTTAGTTGTAGTAGCATTAGTAGGATCATTCATTGGAATATTCTAATTTACAATGGTTAAAATATAGAATTTAATTTTAGGAGGAGAAAGAAATGTCAGAAAAAATGTATACAGAAAAGGAATATTTAGAAGGAATTAGAGGAGCAACAGGAGAAAGAGCAGTATGGTTCTATCTTCTTATGAAAGAAGCTGAAAAATTAGGAGTTAATCAAGATGATATATGTAAAGAAGCAATATATGGATTTGGTAAAATGAGAGGTCAAAAATATAGCGTAGCAGATACTCCAGGAAAAATGGCAGAAATGTTATATAACAGTAAAGGACAAAAAGTTTTTGAAATGGAATTAGTAGAAAATACAGATGAGAATGGAGTTTTAAAATTCCATCACTGTCCATTAGATGCTGCTTGGAAAGAATATGGATTAACTAAAGAAGAAAGAAAAGAAATTTGTAGATTAGCTTGCTACGGTGATTATGGAAGAGTTGATTGTGCACAAGGTGTTAGATTAGAGTTTGCTCAAAAATGTGCTCATGATGATGAAGTTTGCGAATTAGTATTCACAAGAAAATAGTTTTTAATGCTAAAAGCCTGTTCTTTAAGGACAGGCTTTAAAAAGACAGAAAGTAGGTTGATTTATGGATATAAGCAGAAGTGTAGATAATAGTTTAAATAGAACAGTGGAATTCCTAAAAGAATTAATAAAAATTGATACACAACAAGGTGAACCTATTTCACAATGTCCTTTTGGTATAGGACCTAAAAAATCTTTAGAGAAAACTTTAGATTACTGTGCTAGTTTGGGTTTTAGCGTTAAAAATATTGATAATTATATTGGATATGCAGAAATTGGGGAAGGAGAAGAATTAATAGGAATTCCAATGCATTTAGATGTAGTTCCACCAGGAGATGGGTGGAGTGTAGAACCATTTTCGGGAGCAGTAATTGACAATATTATTTATGGAAGAGGTGCCATAGATAATAAGGGGGCTGTATCTATGCTTATACATGTATTGAAAAACATAGAGGATACGTATCCTACAATTAATAAAAGAATAAGATTAATTTTTGGTACAAATGAGGAAACAGGTATGGAGTGTATCAAATATTATTTAGATAAAGGTGAAGAAATTCCAAGTATGGGATTTACTCCAGATGCTATGTATCCAGTGGTTAATGGAGAAAAAGGAAGAGTTCATATAAGGATAGAAAAAGAGATTAAAGTTGATAAAGGTAAACCTTACATAATAGTAAGGGGAGGAACTAAAGAAAATGTTGTTCCATCTTATTGTACTGCAAAAATTATTAATGGAATTATTTCAGAGTTAACTACTAAAGGAGTAGCTGTGCATGCAAGTAATCCTGAAAAGGGAGAAAATGCTATATCTAAAATGATAATAAAGATAGTTGAAGATAATATGGATTTTCAGTATAGAGAAGATATAGAATTAGTTTCAAAATACCTTTGTAGTGACTATTATGGAGATGCATTGGGAATTAATCAATATGATGAGGTATTCAAAAGCACTACTTTAAATTTAGGAATATTAAAAGTGAATGAGGAAAAAATCATATGTGAGATAGATATAAGGTATGGTAAAAATATAGTTTTAAACAATATAATAGATAGATTCAAAAAGTTTTTTTGTAATGGTTGGAAAATAAAGGTTATTGCTCATAAAGACTTACATTATGTGGATGAGAGTAATTTAGTACTTAAAAAGTTATTAGAAGCCTATGAAGAAGTAACAGATGAAAATGGATATACAATTGCTATGGGTGGTGGCACATATGCAAGTTGGTTTAAAGATATGGTGGCGTTTGGACCTAAGTTCTTAGAGTATAAAACTGGTGGTCATGGAGCAGATGAAAGAGTACCAATAGAGCATATACGAAAGAATATGGAGATATATACCTTGGCTTTAATAAAACTATTAGAATTGTAAAAGGAGAAGAGATCTTATGTGCAAATATATAGATATCTTAAAAAGAGAGATAAAACAAATTCAACTTTATTTAAGTGCAAACATAATTAAGAATGCATTAGGGATAGGTATACCTGGAACTGGGAAAATAGGAATAGAAATAGCAGCTACACTTGGTGGAGCAGGTATTGCAGAGGCTACAGGAGCTTGTTGTGGAATGACATATTTACAAGGGGGGACGTTGGAAAATATAAAGAGAGCAATTAATAACATGTTAGCTGATTTATCAGGATTAATTTGTGATAGAGCAAAAACAAGCTGTGTATTAAAGATAGCTACTGCAACTATACAATGTTCAACATCATCAAATACTATTCCATCATCTAAAGATGGAATAGTATTTGATGATGTTGAAGAGACAATAAAGAGTATAGCAAAGTTAGTAAAAGAAGGACTTGCAAATACTGATAACAAGGAGGCAAAAGATACATAGAAAATTGTTAATAAAGTACGAAATCTCTTGTATTTATACAGGGTACAGCGATTTTTATAGGTGTGACATGAAATTATGACATTTCACATAAATTAGAAGTTATAGAGGAAATAAGTATGAAATTATTAAAAAAGATGATTTTATAAAAGTTAAGGTTGAAAAGTTAATTGAGTGGAATGAGCCAAATGGAGAAGGTTGTATATGTGTTCGCAATCAATATAATTTTTAACTATGATAAAGATATTATTCCATACTTACATGCAGATGTTGGAAGTGCATATATAAGAATAGATAGCAATAACTTTGAAATTGATGATGGTTTAAAAGAAATCTTTATCCATGAACAATAATAAAAATTATAGTTTATACAATTTAATATGATGTATGTACAAGCAGTTAGTCTAAATGATTGACTGCTTTTCTTTTATAGATTTTTATATAACAGGCAATTATCAATACATGATAGTTGCCTGTTATGATTGGAGGAATAAATATGAATAATAACTTTATAAAAGAATTAAATGAAAAAATTGAAAAGTATTGTGTTTCACAGACAAGGCTTGCTGTTGCTGTTGGCATAAAAGATATTTTACACATCAATCCTAAATATATGTTGCAATGTGAATATGGAAAATATGGATATGAAAACAAATATATTATTGGTTATATTAAAAGATATTTTATACAAGACGTTTAAAAAACATGATAAATAAAAACTATATTTGGATATATTCATCTGTGGTTTTGTATAATGATGCGGATAAAATTGGAATAATAAATAAATTATGTAAATTATGTTTAAAAATATATTTAAGCAGGTATCTAAGATACCTGCTTATTTGTTTCTCTATGGTTGATTTTTTCATCAAAAGTCAACTTCAAATCGCTTGTTAGGTTTATGGATTTAAGGATATAATTATACAAAGGAGGCGTTGATATGAATGAATTAAACATTGCAAAAACACTGATTTTAAAGCGTAAAGAAAAAGGAATTACACAAGATGAACTTGCAAATTATATAGGTATCTCTAAAGCTTCTGTGTCTAAATGGGAAACTGGGCAAAGCTATCCTGATATCACTTTTTTGCCACAACTCGCGACATATTTCAACATTACAGTTGATGAATTAATTTGCTACGAACCACAAATGATTAAGGAAGATATTAATAAACTATATCAGCGATTGTGTAAAGATTTTACTGTTAAATCATTTGACGAAGTTATGGATGAAATAAGAGAAACCATAAAAAAATATTATTCATGCTTTCCTTTGATTTATCAGATGGGGATTTTGATAATTAATCATTATGACCTTGTAGATGAAGAAAAACGTGAACTATTAATTAGTGAAGCATTAGAAATTTTTATTCGAATACGAGAAACAAGTGATGATATAGAAATTTGTCGTCAGTCAAAAGGTATGGAGGCAACTTGTTATATCTTGTTAAATCAACCTAGAGAAGTTATTGATTTATTTCAAGATAGCAATTTTCCCATGGTAAATGAAAGCATACTTCTTGCACAGGGACAAATGATGAATGGTCAAACTAATGAAGCTAATGAAACGTTACAGATTGGAGCATATCAGAATCTTACGTTATTAGTTCAAGATTTAGTGGGACTTCTGCAAAACTCAGATAAATCACAAATTAAAGAAATAGAAAGACGTATTTTAATAATTTCAGATACTTTTGACCTTAATGCATTATCTCCCGGTGTTATGTTTTCTGTATATTTGACCCAGATACAAATGAATTTAATACATGGAAATACTAAAGGAGCTATTAAGTCGTTACAAAGATATGTAGATTTGGCAATAAGTGATATATATCCAATTATGCTACATAGTGATGACTTTTTTAATCATATCGATGGCTGGATTTCTGAGATTGGAACAGGTATTACACGTGATGATACAATTGTAAAAGCAGGTATTGTTGCGGCTATTAAGAATAATTCTATGTTCTCTGTATTAAATGAGAACAAAGAATACAGATTTCTTATAGAAAAATTATCTTTATTGGAGGAATAAGATTATGGAAAATTTAATGGAATATCTACCACTTTTGCTTCCTGTTATTATTTTAAATTTAATACTTGTAATTACTGCACTTATTCATATAATAAAACATCCAAATTATAAAATTGGTAATAAAACAATATGGATTCTTTTAGTGCTATTTATAAGTATAATAGGTCCAATTTTATATTTTACTATAGGAAGAGGTGATGAATGATGAATATTGTTTCGATAAATGGGTTATCAAAAAGTTTTGGTAATCGAAAGATAATAGATAATCTAAATCTTACTGTACCAGAAGGGTCAGTCTTTGGATTTGTAGGTAAGAATGGTGCAGGCAAGACTACAACAATGAAAATGGTGCTTGGGTTACTTGAAGCAGATAGTGGAACTATAAATGTTTGTGGTGAGAAAGTGACCTATGGAAGAACAAGTTCTAATCGCCATGTAGGTTATCTACCTGATGTTCCAGAGTTTTATAACTATATGAGACCACTTGAATATCTTTCTCTTTGTGGAGAAATCACAGGGCTTTCAAAACAAGAAATAAAGTTAAGAAGTGAAGAGTTGTTGTCACTTGTAGGACTTGGAAATGAAAAGAAACGAATAGGTGGATTTTCTCGTGGAATGAAGCAACGTCTTGGGATAGCTCAAGCATTACTTTCACGCCCTAAATTACTTATTTGTGATGAACCAACAAGCGCACTTGACCCTGTTGGTAGAAAAGAAATATTAGATATTATGCTTAAAATCAAAGACTCAACAACCGTAATATTTTCAACACATATACTGTCTGATGTTGAAAGAATTTGTGACCATGTTGCCATATTAAATAAAGGAAGCATTGCTCTTAGTGGTACACTTTCAGAAATAAAAAGTATGCACGGAAAAGATAGACTTTTATTGGAGTTTTCAAGTAAGGATGAAATCCAAGCATTTAAGTCTAGTAGTAGTATTAAATCCTTACTTAAAGATTCAGAAGAGACTAATATGGAAATTATTTTCCATGGTAAAGATATAAAATCAATACAACAAACAGTCATATCTACACTTGCAGAAATGAATCTTTGTCCAATAAAGATGGAATTAATAGAATTGTCACTTGAAAATTTATTTTTGGAGGTAGTAAAGTGAGAGAATACATAGCATTTACAAAAAAAGAATTTGTAGAGAACATAAGAAATTATAAATTATTTAGTCTGATTACTTTATTTTTAATATTAGGTATAAGTAGCCCTCTTTCTGCAAAATTTATGCCAGACTTGATTGCCCATTTTGCGCCAACTTTAAAAGTTACTGCTGCACCAACTGCTTTAGATTCTTGGACACAATTTTCTAGCAATATCTCTGGTCTTGGCATGAGTTTAACTCTAATTATTTTTTGTAATATTTTATCGAACGAATATTCCAAAGGAACTCTTGTTATTATGCTGACTAAAGGATTGTCACGTTTGTCTGTAGTATTGTCTAAATTTTCTATTGCAGTAATTATTATGACCATTGGTTTCTGGCTGAGCTTTTTATGTACTTATGGTTATACAATGTATTTTTGGCCAACTGCAAATCTTAATCATGTTGTATTTTCAGCATTTAACTTATGGATAATTGGTATTATGTATATTACTATATTAATTCTTGGATGTGTACTATTTAGACCAGCATTTGCAAGTGTATTACTTGTATTAGTAGCAACTATTGTTTTGAGTTTAATTTCTATTCCTAAACAGGTTGCACCTTATACGCCTAATTTTATATTATCAAAAAATATAGATTTGATTTTAGGTAAAGTGACAGCTCCAGAATTTATTATTCCAATCATTGTAACAATCATTATTTCAATAGTGTGTCTGTTATCAGCTGTTATTTTATTTAATAAAAAACCAGTTTAATGATATCTTTATTATAAATATAAATAGCACTGTATTGTGTGAAAATATACTTAGTAATGTATAAGAATATATCTAAGTAAAAAAGATTTGAACTTAAGTTTCAAGTCTTTTTTTGTTTTAGTCGTACTCATTATGTTTTATAATAATTAAATTATTACCTTAAGGAACTGTTTAAAAATAAAAAAGGAGATAGATTATAATCTAGTGATTATCAGTTATTTAAGATATGCTATAAGTATATAGAGCCTAAACTAGTAAAGAGTTAAAACAATGTAGTAAGGAGTTAAAATAATATTGTTTTTATTAAATAAAGATAAGAATCTTTAATTGTGGTAAAATATACTAAAAAATTACTTTAAAAGTGATAAAATTAATTCAAGTAAATATTTTAAAGGGGTGTAGATATGGAAAAGTCAAAAGTATATTTTTGTGATTTATATTCAAATTCGCAAAATAAGAATGTACCAAATAATGTGAGAAGATTGTTTGATAAAGCTGGATTTAAAGATTTAATATCAAAAAATGACCAAGTCGCAATAAAACTTCACTTTGGAGAAAAGGGAAATACTACATATATGAGTCCTGTTGCAGTTAGACAGGTAGTTGATAAGGTTAAGGATTGTGAAGGCAAGCCATTTTTAACAGATACAAATACATTATATACAGGGAGTAGAACAAATTCTGTAGACCATCTTACAACAGCTATAGAAAATGGTTTTGCATATGCAGTGGTAAATGCGCCAGTAATAATTGCAGATGGATTGTACAGTAGAAATTATGAAAATGTACAAATAGATAAAAAACATTTTGAAAGTGTAAAAATAGGTGGGGAAATTTATAATTCTTCTGCCATGATAGTAATGAGTCATTTTAAAGGTCATGAAGCTGCTGGATTTGGAGGAGCATTAAAAAATTTAGCTATGGGATGTGCAAGTGCAGCAGGAAAACAAATGCAACATTCTGATGTTACTCCTGGAGTAAATGAAAAGAAGTGTATAGGATGTGGAAAATGTGTTAATTCTTGCCCAACTAAAGCTATAAGTATAGTAGATAAGAAGGCAGTAATAGACTCTGATGTATGCTATGGTTGTGGGGAATGTCCGACTGTCTGTCCAACTAGGGCAGTAACTATACAATGGGAAAGTGACTCAGATGTATTTGTTGAAAAAATGGCAGAATACGCTTATGGAGCAGTATCAAATAAAAAAGATAAGGTTGGGTATATAACTTTTGTTATGAATGTGACTCCCCTTTGTGATTGTGTACCTTGGTCAGGTAGACCAATTGCACATGATATAGGAATTCTAGCATCAACTGACCCTGTAGCCATTGAGCAAGCATGTTATGATTTGGTTTGTAAGGAAATGGGTCATGATGTGTTCAAACATGAGCATCCTCATGTAAATGGAACTAGAATAATAGACTATGCATGTGAAATGGGAATGGGAAGTAAAGAATATGAATTAATAAAATTATAAGAATAGATAGACTTAAATGCATATAATGATGTAAGAGGAATTTAAAAGTATCAAAGGAGTATGCATTTATGAAAATTTACTATGAAAAAGAAAATAGCAAGAAAGCAAATGTAAACAATATTCCAAGTGTCTTTGCATTTAATTTTCTAAGAAATTTTTTAACAAGTAAAGAATATGAAGAAACTAGAAAAGAATATTTTATAAATAATCTAACAAAGAGTCAAGTTAATCAAGCTATGAAAGATTTAAAGTGGCTTTTTAGAGAGTATGAAGGCTTAGAGATTATTACAATGGAAAGCTTGGATGGAGTAAAAACAAGGATAGTTTTGTAAATTATTAAGAATACTGCTTTAATAATGATATGTATAATATAATTTGTTATACTAATGTCATTTTAAAGCAGTATTTTTTATTTTTAAATAGTAAACCTATATCTAAAATAAAGTTGACCATTAAATAGGAAATATGTAATACTATATATAATAAGTAAACTATGGAAATTAAAAAGGTTAACTAATAGGAGGACATATGAAAGAATACATAATCAAATTAAAAAATAAAGTTTTAAATGGAAAAGAAATAAGTTATAAAGAAGCTTTTAGTTTAATAAATATTGATACAAATAATAAACATGATTTTGATATTTTATTAGAATCAGCAAATGAAATAAGAGAATTTTTTATGGGTAACAAGGCAGATTTATGTACAATAGTAAATGCAAAATCTGGAAAATGCAGTGAAGATTGTAAGTTTTGTGCTCAGTCATCTCATTATAAAACTGGTATTGATGAATATTCATTACTCAATTATGACGTGATTCTAAATAGGGCTAAAGAAATGGAAAGCAAAGGAGTCCATAGATTTTCTTTAGTTACAAGTGGGAAAGGAATGACAGGGGATGAGTTTAATAATATTTTACATATTTATGAAGGTTTAAGAGAGAATACCAGTCTAAAATTGTGTGCATCTTTGGGGATTATAGATTATAATCAAGCTGAAAAATTAAAAGAAGTAGGAGTATCTACATATCATCATAATGTTGAGACATCTAAGGATAATTTTAAAAGCATATGTACAACACATACATATGAAGAAAGAATAAAAACCATCAAAGAAGCTAAAAGAGCAGGTCTAGATGTATGTGTTGGTGGAATAATTGGAATGAATGAGAGCAAAGAACAAAGAATGAAGATGGCATTTGAAATAAAAGAGTTAAATGTGAAGTCATTTCCAATAAATATTTTAAATCCAATTGAGAATACTCCAATGGAAAATTATGATGTATTAGAACCAATGGAAATATTGAAAACAACAGCAGTATTTAGATTTATAATTCCTAATATATATATAAGATATGCTGGTGGAAGATTGTCCTTAAAAGGATATGATAAGGTAGGATTTAATGGGGGCGTAAATTCTGCAATTGTCGGTGATTATTTAACAACTGTAGGAAATGGTATTGAAAATGATAAAAAAATGATTGAAGAACAAGGCTTTAAAATTTAATAGAAATTGCTTAAATTAATTAATATACTTTTTAAGAATTAAAAAAGTATATTAATTTTTTTTTGGAAATCGGCTAATATGCTAAATTTAAATTAATAGTTGAAAATATTTTGAAAAATAAGAAAAATATCAAAATTTGTATAAAGTAGTTGCAAAGCGAAAAAAGATGTGATAGTATCTAGGTAACCGGTTAAGTAAAACGGTTTCCTAAATTGTGGGGGTGAACTTCTTGAGTATAACTATAAAAGAGATTGGCGAATTGGCTGGTGTTTCCAAAACAACTGTGTCAAAAGTCATTAACAATAAAGATGAAAATATAAGTCAAGCAACAAGAGAAAAGATTTTAAAAATAATGAAGGAAAAAAATTATGTTCCAAATAAATTGGCACAAAGTTTAGTGACTAAAAGAACAAATACAATAGGACTTCTTATACCAGATATACGAAATCCATTTTTCACAGACGTATCAAGAGGTGTTGAAGATAAAGCTAATGAGGAAGGCTATAATATAATTTTATGTAATACAGATGAAGATGCCAAAAAGGAATATGAAGGGATAAGAACATTATCAGAAAGAATGATAGATGGAATTATCTTTGCAGCATCGTCAAATACAAACTGGAAAGAGGCAAATTACAAAGATATAAAAATACCAACAGTATTAATTGATAAGAAAATAAGTATGAATAAAGAAACCTTAAAAGGGATAGTCAAAATAAATAACTTTGAGGGTGCATATATAGCTACAAAACATTTATTGGATATTGGACATAAGAAAATAATATATTTAAGTGGTCCACTTCAAAATGAAATAGCAATAGATAGATTAGAAGGATATAAAAAAGCTTTAACTGAGTATAATTTAGATTACAATTCTAATTATGTATTTGAAGGAAAATATAAGATTGAATGGGGGCAAGAATTTATAAAAACTTTAGAAGAGATAGATTTTAATGCGATATTTTGTGCAAATGATTTGATTGCAATAGGTGTTATCAGAGGTCTTCAAGAAAGAGGATTAAATATACCAAACGATGTAAGTGTTGTGGGATTTGATGATATTCAAACTTCTAGTTTAATAAGTCCTCCACTTACAACAGTACGACAACCATCTTATGATATAGGATATAAAGCCAGTGAAATATTAATAAATTGTCTAAGAGGAGATAAGAAAGAATCCTTTGATGAATTAATTTTCAAACCAGAACTAGTGGTAAGAGCTTCAACGAAAGAAAGTAATTAACAGCAAGAAAGGCATAAATAGATATGTAAAGGAGTAATGTAATGGGAAACATAGTTGTCATAGGAAGTGTAAATATGGACATGGTATGTTCTGTAGATAAAAGACCTGAAAAAGGAGAAACAATACTAGGTAATAGTTTTTTTACATCACCTGGGGGAAAAGGTGCTAACCAAGCAGTTTCAGCATCTAAGTTAGGTGCAAATGTAAAAATGATATCTTGTATAGGGGAAGATAGCTTAGGCGAAGAATTGATACGAAATTTTAAAGAGAATAAAATTGATTATAATTTGATAGCTAGAAATAATCAAAAAAGTTCTGGTGTTGCTGTCATAACACTATGTGAAAATGATAATAGTATTGTTGTTGTGCCAGGAACAAATGAGCTAGTAGATATAAATTTAATTAAAAAGAATGAAGAAGAGATAAAGAATGCAGATATAGTATTACTACAGTTAGAGATTCCAATAGAAACAATAAATTATGTAGTAAATTTCTGTTTTGAAAATAAGATAAAGGTTTTATTAAATCCAGCACCAGCAATAAGATTAGATGAAGATATAATAGAAAAAGTAACTTATTTAACACCAAATGAACATGAATATAAGATAGTTTTTGACACAGAGGAAAGTATAGAAGAAGTATTAAAAAAACATCCAAATAAACTTGTAATAACAGAAGGAAAAAATGGAGCTAGATTTTATGATGGCAAAGAAGTAAAACATGTGTCTTGTATAAATGTTGATGTTCAAGATACTACAGGGGCAGGAGATACTTTTAATGGAGCATTGTCAGTAGCTATAACAGAAGGCAAAGACTTATATACAGCGGTAGGGTATGCTGTAGTAGTGTCAGGACTCTCTGTAACAAAATTAGGTGCTCAATCTGGAATGCCTTATAGGGAAGATGTTGAAAAATATTTAGATATTAATAAATAAAAATTAAAATTGTTCAAATCTAAAACTATTAAAAATGGAGGGTAATTATGAGAAAAATTTTATCTTTAGGAATTGTTGCAACACTAGCAGTAGGAATGTTAACAGGATGTTCAATGGATGGACCAAGTAAATCAGAAAAGAAGGATAGTTCAGCTAAGAAAGATTTAACTATAGGAGTATCTACAATAACTCTTCAACATCAATTTTTTATAGACATTGACGAAGGGATAAAAGAAAAAGCTAAAGAACTAGGTGTAAAAGTCATAGTAAATGACCCAGACCAAGATGTAGCTAAGCAAACATCAGCTATAGAAGATTTTATACAACAAGATGTAGATGGAATGATAGTACTTGGAACAGACAACTCAGCTATAGTACCAGCTGTAGAAGGAGCATTTGAAAAAATGCCTGTAGTTACAGTAGATGCTGTATTAAATACTGAAAATATTACAAGTTATGTTGGAACAGTTAGTTATGATGCTGGTAAAAAATTAGGCGAATACACTAAAAAGTACATAGATGAAAACTTAGGTGGGAAATCAGAAATTGCAATAGTAACAGATTTAAAATCTCAAATACAAATGCAAAGAATAGATGGATTTAAAGAAGCATTAAAAGGTTCAGCTAATGTTAAAATATTAAACTCACAACCAGGATATGATAGAGAAGAATCTCTTAATACTGTAGAAAACTTAGTTCAATCTAATCCAAATGTAGACATAATATATGCAACAGCTGAAAATAGTGTATTAGGAGCTAAAGCTGCACTTGAATCTGCAAAAAATAAGGATGTTAAGATTGTAGGATTTGATTTAACTGATGAAGCAGCAACTGGAATAACAGATGGAACTGTTCTTGCTATGATTCAGCAACAACCTAAAGAAATGGGACGTTTGGCAGTAGAAGCAGTAGTAAAGGCTATAAAAGGTGAAAAGGTAGAGAAAAATATACCAGTACCAGCTTTACTTTATGATAAAGAAAATATAAAAGACTTTAAGAATTAATAAAAAATAAGATTATTTAAAAGAAATCCTATCTAAAAAGGAGTGTCATTATGAGTAATATAATTCTAAAGTTAAGTAATATTGCTAAGGAATTTCCTGGAGTTAGGGCGTTAGATAATGTTAATTTTGAGTTATTTCATGGCGAAATTCATGCACTACTGGGTGAAAATGGTGCTGGTAAATCAACAATGATAAAGATTTTAACTGGTGCACATGCAAAGACTTCTGGTAAATTTATTTTTGAGGGAAAAGAAATAGAAAATATATCACCGGATATTTCTAAAAAAATAGGTATAAATGCCATATATCAAGAATTAACAGTATTTGATGAATTGACAGTAGCACAAAATATTTTTATGGGAAAAGAAATAAGTGGCAAGGTCTTAACTAATGATAAAAAAATGAATGAAGAATCTAAAAAGATTTTTGACAATATGGGAATAGATATAAATCCAAGTAGCTTAGTCAAAGAACTTAGTATAGCTCAAAAGCAAATGGTTGAAATCGCAAGAGTTTTATCATCAGAAACTAAGGTCTTAATAATGGATGAGCCGACATCTTCAATAAGTAAAAAAGAAACTGAGATACTTTTTAGACTTATAAATGATTTAAAGAGTAGTGGAGTTAGTATAATATATATTTCTCATAGAATGGAAGAGCTTTTTGAGATTTGTGACAGAATAACTATAATGCGAGATGGGAAAACGATTTCGACTTTGAATACCAAAGAAGTATCATCTGAGGAAGAATTAGTTAATTTAATGATAGATAGAAAATTAGACCAATTTTTCCCTAAAAGAAAAGTAGAAATCAAAGAAGAAATTATGAGGGTAGAAAATCTAACTAAAAACAATGTTTTTAATAATGTCAGTTTTAACATAAGAAAAGGCGAAATTTTAGGAATAGGTGGACTAGTTGGAAGCAAGAGAAGTGAAATCGTAGAAGCTATATTTGGACTTAGAACATATAACTCTGGGAAAATATATTTAAATAATAAAGAAATTAAATTCAAAACACCATCAGATGCAATTGAAAATGGTTTAGGGTTGATAACAGAAGATAGAAAAGGTACTGGATTATTTTTACAGATGAGTGTCAAAGAAAATACAACTATGGCGGGATTAAAGAAAGTATCTAAATTTAAATCAGTTATAGACAGAAAAAAAGAAAAAGAAGTTTTAGAAAAATACATAGAAGCTTTAAAAATAAAGACTCCACATATGAATCAGGTTATACAGAGTTTAAGTGGTGGTAACCAACAAAAAGCTATAATAGCCAGATGGCTTTTATTACAACCAGACATATTAATTATGGATGAACCAACTAGAGGTATAGATGTAAATGCTAAAGCAGAGATATACAATCTAATGGGTGACTTGGTAGAGGATGGTGTAAGTATCATAATGATATCTTCAGAGATACCAGAATTGATATCAATGAGTGACAGAATAATGGTTATGAGAGAGGGTCATATAAGTGGCTTTTTAGAAGGTGAAGAAATGGTTGAAAATAATGTATTAAAATTGGCTTTTGGAGGTAAAATTAATGAGTTCAATAACTAAGCATAAAGAGAATACTTCATCTCCATTATTATCAAAATTAACAAGTGTATTTAAAGACCAGGGGAGTGCAGCTATAGGACTTGTAATAATTTTTATAATAATGAGTGTAGCTTCATCTAATTTTTTAACTTTAGATAATTTAATTAATGTTGGAAGACAAATATCAATAAATGCAATTCTTGCAGTAGGGATGACTTTTGTAATAATTACAGGAGGAATAGACTTAAGTGTAGGAGCAGTAATTGCTTTAGTAGGTACATTCTGGGCTACAACAGTAGTAAATTATAATGCACCCATATGGGTAGGCATGTTACTTGCATTAGCAATTGGAACAATACTAGGTGTCATAAAAGGTGCAATTATTTCAACACAAAAACTACCACCATTTATCGTAACTTTAGCTATGTTGACGATAATAAGTGGAGCAAGTTTTGTGTTTACAGGAGGGAGACCTATATCAGTAAACACAGATGCATTTAAGATGCTGGGTAGAGGATATGTTGGACCAATACCAATACCAGTTATAATTATGATTATAGTTGTAATAGCAGGACATTTTCTCTTAAAAAGAACTGATTTTGGACGCCATGTACATGCTGTAGGTGGGAATGAAGAAGCAGCTAGACTATGTGGAGTAAAGGTAAATAAAGTTATAGTTAAAGTGTATGCATTAGCTGGATTATTAACAGCATTAGCTGGAATAATATTATCTTCACGTTTAGCATCAGGTTCACCAACTGTTGGAGATGGAGCAGAATTGGATGCTATAGCAGCGGTTGTGCTTGGAGGTACTAATATGATGGGTGGTTCTGGTTCTATAGTAGGTACATGTATAGGTGTTGGAATAATAGGAATATTGGGAAATGGATTAAACCTATTGAGTGTATCTTCATATAATCAGATGATTATAAAAGGTTTGGTAATGTTATTTGCTATATGGATAAATAACATAAAATTAAAAAAGTCAGCTAAAGCAAAATAATAAATCTTGGGAGGAAATATGAAAAAAATTCTCTTAGATACATTAAATAGTAACAAACAAGAATATATAGATTATTTAAAAGAGCTTGTAAGTATCAAAACCGAAGATGTAGGTCATGGAATACTAGGTGGATTTGAAAAGGAAGGTCAAGAATATATTGAAAAACTTGCAAATTCCATAGGGTTTAGTGTAAATAGACAAGAAATGAGCGAAGATTTAATTAAAAAGGCAAAAGACATATATAAAGAAGGTAGTCTAGGTCACAATTATGATGATAGATATAATTTAATATGTAAGTACAGTGATAATTTGCCTGGTAAGACAATAGTTTTTAATGGTCATGTAGATACTATGCCACCTGGTGATATAAAAAAGTGGAGATATAATCCATATTGTGCTACAGAAGATAAAGGGAAGCTTTATGGACTTGGAACTGCAGATATGAAATCTGGTCTAATAGCCTCAATATTAGCTGTAAAACTTATAAAAGATAGTGGCTTAAATATACCTGGCAATATAAAGGTAATGTCAGTGGTAGATGAAGAAGGCGGAGGAAATGGAACTATAAATGCAGTTATGAATGGCATTGATGGAGACTATTGTGTAATTTGTGAACCATCAGAAAAGGACATAATAATTGCACATATGGGATTTGTATTCTTTGAGGTTGAAGTTAAAGGTGTATCTCTCCACTGTGGAAGCAAGTGGGAAGGTGTAAACGCTATAGAAAAAGCGATGTTATTACTTCAAGATATAAAAGAGTTAGAACATAATTGGCTTATGAAATATAAGCATGCTTTATTACCTCCACCTACAATAAATTTAGGTGTAATAAATGGTGGAACAGCAGGCTCTACTGTACCAGATAAGTGTGTATTTAATTTATGTGTACATTTCTTGCCAAATACAATGAGTTATGAGCAAGTTGTAGACGATATAACTAAGGTTATAATGACAAGAGCTGATGGAGATTTATGGCTTAAAGATAATAAACCAGAGATAAACATATATCAATCAGGATTAGGTTTTGAGATGGACAAGCAATCTGAATTTATAGTTAATACTCAAAAGATATTAGAAGAAACCTTAGAAAGAAAGTTAAATATAAAAGGGTCAACGGCTGGAAATGATGCGAGACTGATGAAAAACTTAGCTAAAATTCCAACATTAATATTAGGTCCAGGTTCAATAGAACAATGTCATGCGATAGATGAGTATGTTGAAATTCAAGAGTATTTAGACAGTATACTTATGTATGCCAGTCTAATATTAAACTTATAAAAGTAGGAGGAATATATAGATGAAAAAAGTATTAATAGTAGGGGAATCATGGGTAAAAAATATAACTCATATAAAGGGATTTGACACATTTGTTACAACACATTATGAAGAAGCAGTAAAATGGTTAAAAGAAGCAGTGGAGTCTGGAGGATATGAAGTAGTTCATATGCCTGCACATGTAGCAGCAGACAGCTTCCCACACAAATTGGAAGAGTTAAATGAGTATGATTGTATAATATTATCTGATATAGGTTCTAATACATTCTTATTATCTAATAGTACATTTATAGATTGTAATAGTAATCCGGATAGACTTGAATTAATCAAAGAGTATGTAAATAGTGGTGGAGCATTAATCATGGTAGGTGGATATATGTCATTTACAGGTATAGATGCAAAAGCTAGATTTGGAGAAACTGCTATCAAAGATGTATTGCCAATAACAATGATAGATAAAGATGATAGAGTTGAAAAACCAGCAGGAATAACTCCAGTTGTTGTTGATTCTGAACATCCAGTTTTAAAAGATATACCAAAGGAATGGCCACAGTTCTTAGGATATAATAAGACAATAGCTAAAGATAATTGTCCTGTACTAGCGACTATTGGAGGAGACCCATTTGTAGCTATTGGTGAATTTGGAAAAGGAAAATCTGCTATCTTTAGTTCTGATTGTGCACCTCATTGGGGTCCAAGAGAATTTACTGATTGGAAATATTATAATAAATTATGGGTTAATATGCTTGATTGGTTAACATGCTAAAAATTTTATAAATTTAAAAGACCTCTTACTTGATAAAATGAAACTTACAAGTCAAGAGGTTTTATTGTATAAAGTAGCTGTACAATAGAAAATATTTTTAAATCAGTTATTTTGGTTAGTAATTGATAAGTTATTAGAAATAAGGAGGTTTATACGATTAATATGAGTGATTTAAATAAAAAGTTTTTAGTTGAATATATAGATGAGATACAGGAAGAGTTAAGAGATATATCAGATAAAATATGGAAAAATCCAGAACTTCAATATAAAGAATATTATGCTTCAAACTTACAAAAAGAATATTTAAAAAAACATGATTTTAGTGTAGATGAATTAGAGGATATGGATACAGCATTTGTAGCTAGCTATGGAGAAGGTAAACCAGTTATAGCAGTTTTGGGAGAATATGATGCCTTAGGTGGTTTGTCTCAAAGAGTATCCATTACAAAAGAACCTATTTCAGATGGTGGTGCAGGTCATGGTTGTGGACATAATTTACTTGGTACAGGTTCAATAGGAGCTGCAATTGCAATAAAGGAATTAATCAAACTAAAAAAATTGAAAGGAACTATAAAATACTATGGATGTCCAGCAGAAGAAGATTTGTCAGGAAAAGTATTAATGATAAAAAAAGGCTTCTTTAATGGAATCGATTGTGCATTTAGTTGGCATCCATTTGATATAAACACTCCAATAAGAATTCCAACACTTGCTAATTATTCTGTAAAATTTAGATATAATGGGATTAGCGCTCATGCAGCACAAGCTCCTTATAACGGAAGAAGTGCACTTGATGCAGTGGAACTTATGAACATAGGTTGTAACTATTTAAGAGAGCATATATTTGATAGCTGTAGAGTTCATTATGTAACTACTAATGGTGGAAAAATGCCAAACATAGTTCCAGACTATGCAGAAGTATGGTATTACATAAGAGGAGTTAAAATGGAGCATGTAAGAGATGTATTTGACAGAATTGTTGATATAGCAAAAGGAGCAGCATTGATGACTGGTACTAGTATGGAATATAATATTATAAGTGGAGTATATGACTATATTCCAAATACAATATTAACAGATGTTTTATCACAAAACATGAAATTGATAGGAGTGCAAAAGTATGATGAAGATGACTACTATTTTGCAAAAAAATTAGCTGAAACAGTGTCTATAGACAAAAGAATTAGTGTTTCTAGTGTATTGAGTGGAAACAAGGAGATTACTAAGATGAATCTACATGATGAAGTTACAGATGATACCTTTACTCATAATAACTGTATATCACTGTCATTAGATATTGGAGATGTTAGTTACATAACTCCCACAGCACAATGTTCTTGTTCAGTTTGGCCTATTGGTATTTCTGCTCATACATGGCAATCTTGTGCTAGTGCAGGTTCTGACATGGGATTTAAAGCGATGTTGTTAGCATCTAAATCTATAGCATGTTCAATAAATGATGTAATGCTTGATGAATCTATTGTAAATAAAGCAAAAAAGGAATTAAAAGATACTTTAGGCAGTTTTGAATATACTCCAATCATTTAAAAACTAATTTAATGTAAGTAAGATTGAATTGTATGAAATAGTATAAATATATATTGCGAGCCACAGGAATAATTAAATTCTAAGACACAAACAGAAGTAAAAATAATTGATTATGATGGATATACATATACTTTAAAAGAAATACAGGAAAATTATTTATCGGAGTTGAAGGAAAAGAATTTAATTTCATGCTCAATAAAAGGACTTATAATTTATAAGTCCTTTTATTATATTTATTCTTTGTTTGTAATTAATCTGATTATCTTAGGTTCAGTTAAATTATAGATTCCTCTGAGAAACAACATGTCACCTATTATTAAAAATATGTAAGAATAGTTTATAAATATTTGATTTTCAATATTATTTATTATATCCATTTTATGGATGGATGAGGAACGGCTCTGCCTTCCTTAGTTACAGATGCTGTAGAGAAACCAATTGTACAGGCATCAAATCCATATTCACCTGTTGGTATTCCTAAAATATCGCAAAAATCTTTATTATTACTTAATCTTCCTATTATACTAACAAGTTCAAAACCTAATCCTAAAGCAGTTGCTTTAAGCCACATATTCTGCATAACATGAGATAATGACTTTTGTTCTATGGCTGGTATTCCACGACGTTCTGCCACAATAATAAGATAAGGTGCTGTCCCTACACCAAGAACCCCTTTTTTAACTTGCATCTTTAAGGAAGTAATGAAGGATTGTAGAGTGATGTCGTTCTCCGCCTCCTTCTCATGGGTTGATATTTGAGTTTTAATAACATCAACAAGAATAGTTTTTATTTTATCCATTTGTAAACTGTTATTTGAGATAACAAAAAAATGTCTAAAATCTGTTTGTTTTGCTACTGCAAGTATTGCATAAGGTGCAAGTCTTCCAGTTTCAATTATTTTTTCAACTAGTTCTTTTGAAGGTATTTCTTTTGTAAAACTTCTTATGGATCTTCGAGTTCTTAACAGCATATCCAAAACTTCATTAACATTGTTTTTATCTAAATTGTTCATTTTTATCCTCCATTAATACTATTCTTAAGATATCCTATAATGCATCCATATAAAGGCGAAATTTTCGGTCATATTAAACATTTACTTCAAATTAATTCGCTATTTTTTATGAACACGTTGTTGATTAATAACCTATATGTATATTATAATATTTATATTGATTTATGCAATGAACAATAATATTTAAATTGTTAAGTAATAAACTATAAAATTGTTAATTAAAATTAAAAAAATTTATATAGAATGAGGGAATAATTCATGAAAAAAGTATCTATTGATAGAAGAACAATACGTACTAAAAAAATGATTAGGTCTGCATTAGCAGAGTTAATAGACGAGAAAGGATTTAACAATATATCAGTTACTGACTTAACTCAAAGGGCGGATATAAATAGAGGAACCTTCTATCTGCATTATGTTGATAAGTATGACTTGTTAGAGAAGATTGAAAATGAAATAATACAAGAAATTGAAGAAGAGACTAAGCACCTTGATTCAGTCAACATGATGAATATAGATGCCTCAAATGAACCCCTTCCATTTATGGTAAAGCTTTTTGAATATTTTAGAAAAAATTCGGTAATTATTAAATCTATTTTAGGTCCCAAAGGTGACCCTACTTTTGAAAGAAAAATAAAAAGATTTATTGAAATCAATTTGTTTGAGAAACAAAAGTTAAAAAATTTTAACATAGATGAGGCAGTAATTTCAGAAGAATATTTTATACAATATATACTTTCAGCGGACTTAGGTGTAATTCAGTATTGGCTTGAAAAAAACATGAAAGAATCTCCTGATGAAATGGCACTGATACTTGCTAGAATGTCGTTACTCGGTCCATTAAGGGCAGTAGGTATTCGTAAAGATTCATAAAAACAATTTTAATAGATATTATTTTGAAAAGGTTCACACAAGACACTGTTTCAGAAATGATAAAAATTACGCCTCAACACATGTCGAATTTTGAGACTGGCAATTCTAGTGTTAGCCTACCGACTTTGGTTGCGATTGATAATATTTTAGGCGTATCAATCTATGATAGTTAGATATATAGAGTTATCTTATGTAAGAAGAGCAAATGGTAAAAGTGGAACTTTTAAAAACAGAATTAAAAGTAATAAATGAGAGCTTATCGAAAAATAAAGATTCAGATATAACAATAGATGAGGTTGTAACTAAATCACTACCTAACATAACATTCTTAGTAATATCTTTTATCTGCTCCATGATAGGTAAATTATCAAATGTATATCTATCCATATGTAAACCTCTAAAATAACTACTAAAGTAGCCTTCTGATAGTTATAAATAAACCCTTTAGAATTAATATTTTTATTTATCTTGCTTCCAACCTAATAACTCATTAGGAGAACACTTGAGAGTCATGCAAATTTTTTCTAATGAATCAAATTTAATAGATATCACAAGATATGTATTGTACACAATTTAATTATTGACAACCATTGTTGCATATAATTAATATAGTAAGTGTAAGTGTAAGTGTAAAATATTGGTAGCAATTAAAAATAGAAAACATATTAAAAATATTTCATACAAATAAAAAAATAACTCAAAATCAACTTAGTAAAATAACTAATATAAGTCAAAGTTATATATCAAAATTAGAGAGAGAATGATTTTATCATAGTCCAACAGCAACACTGATACTTAAATTGACAAAAGCACTCGAAGTTGATGCCTTAGAGTTAACAAGATATTTTAGTGAAAAAGATATATTAAAACCATCAGAAAAATAGTTCTAAACAATGAATTATAATTTTATTAATGATATAATAATAATTAACAAAAAATAGAAAAAGAATGAGTTCATGTTTGATGGCATACACTCATTTTTTCACTAATAAAACAATAGAGTCAATTAAGTATACATTTATGTAAGTCACAATACTTTTTATAAACCACAAAGAAGTATTGAGAATATAAAAGAGTTAAATGTGATATTTATAGATATAGATTGTTAC
>NZ_JAGWCT010000036.1:0-38690 GCF_020657815.1 Clostridioides sp. ZZV15-6597
CATATAAAATTAAATAGTTAGATTTTAAATATATGTTATAATTATCATATATTTAGATTAAAATAAGTTTATATCTTAATTAAAAACATTAAAAAAGAGCCTTAAAATTAGGCTCTAATAATTTATTTTAAAATCAATGAACTCTAGTATCTTTTAATTTAGATAATATCATCCAAGTTCCTACACAATCAATTTCTAGTTGTTTCTCTATTTCATCATATAGCATTTCTTGATATGATGTATTTAAAACAACATTTTCAACAAGTTTAGAAATTTCTTCTTCTGCGAAGTCAATTTCTATTTGATTCTTCATTTCCTTAAAAAATACCCTTGCTTTCCTCTGACTTATTGAACGACCCTCAAAGCTGACTAAACATTCTAAAATGTTATTATCTCCTCTAAAATTATTTACTGCTCTCATATTATTTAGATTTCCAGCCAAAACATCATCCCCTTAGTTAATTTTATATTTTACAAGTAAAAGTTCATAATATTATAATAACTACTTATTAAATATCTTTCAACAGGTATAACATAACTGGTTGTTTAACATGTAAAACTAGTCTAAAATCTGTATAAAATACTTACTTATTCATTGCCATAAAAACTTTTTCAGGTGTAATAGGAAGTGTATTTACTCTAACCCCAACACCATTAAAAACAGCTTCTTGTATTGCTGGTAAAGGAGTATTTATAACAACTTCTCCAACAGATTTAGCTCCAAAAGGTCCTGTTGGCTCATAATTTTCAACAAAATCAACTTCCACATTTCCAATATCACATCTAGCTGGAATCTTATATTGCATAAATGTGTTTGTATCCATGTTACCTTTTTCTGTATATCTAACTTCTTCAAACATTGCCATTCCAATACCTTGAACAATTCCACCTTCAACCTGTATCTTTGCTAAGTTTTTATTTATAACTGTTCCACAGTCCACTATGGCTACATAATTTAATAAATCAACTTTTCCAGTTTCTTTGTCAATTTCAGTTTCTGCAAAACCAGCTATAAAAGGTGGTGGTGATACTGGACTACCATGAGATGCAAGCCCTATTAATTGATTAGTATTTGGCCCAATTGTAGAGTCAACTGCTATATCAAACAACGAAGTACTGCATTCTTTACTAGTTAATTTTATACCATCAAATTCTACTTCTTCTTTATCTACACCTAGTTTAGTGGCTCCAGCAGATATTATTTTATCTCTCAAGTCTTGAGCTGCTTTAACTACTGCCATTCCAGTTACATAGGTAGTACTTGAAGCATATGAACCTGGGTCATATGGAACCAAGTCTGTATCTGCTGATATAACTGTTATATTTTCAATACTTGTCTCAAGAATTTCAGCAGCCATTTGTGCTAAAATTGTGTCACTTCCTGTACCCATATCAGTAGAACCTATCATAAGTGTATAGTCTCCACAGTCATTTAGTTTTATTTCAGCTGAAGATTTGTCAAGACCTTGTATACCAGAACCCTGCATAGTAATTGCCATACCCACACTTCTAACTTTTCCATTTTCAAGATGCTTACAAGGATATTTTTCATCCCATCCGATAAGTTCTTTCCCTTTATTTATACATTTTACTAAATCTACACTATTTAAAGTTTTTTCATATGCAAAGGTAGTTTCACCTTGTGTTACTACATTTTTTAATCTTAAATCTGTTGGGTCCATTTTTAATTTATCAGCTAACATATTTATAGTTGATTCAACAGCAAAACAACCTTGAGAAGCTCCATACCCTCTAAGTGCACCAGCTGGCATTTTATTAGTATATACTACATCTGCAACAAACCTTGTTGCTTCAACCTTATTATACATTGGTAAAGTCTTCTCCCCAACTAGACCAATAGTTGTAGAAGCATGTTCTCCATATGCTCCTGTATCTGAAAGTGCATTTATATCTATAGCTTTTATTGTTCCATCATTAGTGGCACCTAGTCGAACTTTTAGTTTCATTGCATGTCTACTAGTCGAACAATTAAAAGTTTCTTTTCTATCATATATTATTTTAGCTGGTTTACCTGTTTTTAAAGTTACAATAGCTGAAAAAATCTCAACACAAGCAGTTTGTTTACCACCAAAACCACCACCAATTCTAGGTTTTATAACTCTAATTTTACTAGCTGGTAGTTCTAATGCACGGGATAGATGCCTTTTAACATGAAATGGTATTTGAGTTGAACTTACTACAACTAGTCTTCCAGCATGGTCTAAATAGTTATATGCTCTATACGTCTCCATCATTGCATGGGCTTGAGCTTGAGTATAATATGTTTCTTCAATCACTATGTCACAATTACTTAATACTTTTTCTATATCACCTTTTGTATAGTCATGATGTGACACTATATTCTTTTCTCTCTGCATGCCTATTTCAAAATTACAATGTCTATCTTCATCATGTACTATAGTTTTATTTCCGATTGCCTCTTCAAAATTCAAAACAGGTGTTAGTACTT
This sequence comes from Clostridioides sp. ZZV15-6597, assembly GCF_020657815.1. NCBI lineage: Bacteria > Bacillati > Bacillota > Clostridia > Peptostreptococcales > Peptostreptococcaceae > Clostridioides > Clostridioides sp. ZZV15-6597. The sequence continues at coordinate 2,471 of NZ_JAGWCT010000036.1, forward strand.
CATAATTTACCTTTATAAGATTCATTGCTTTAACTGCACTTTTCTCATCTATAGCTGCAACTATAGCTACCTCATCGCCAACATATCTCACAACATTTTCAAGAATTAGCCTGTCATAAGGTGATGGTTCTGGATATGTTTGACCAGCAAGTGTAAATCTAGATTTTGGTACATCTTTATATGTTAAAATACATTCAACACCATCAACCATTTCTGCCTTTGATGTATCTATATCTTTTATCTTTGCATAAGCATAAGGGCTTCTAAGTATCTTTACTATTAAAGCATCTTTTGCTGCTAAATCATCAGTATATACAGGTTTTCCTGTTGTTATACTCATTCCATCTATTTTTTCAATTCCTTTTCCAACTATATTCATATTCTACTTTACCTCCAGATAAGTTTTGATAGCTCTTAACTGTCCCATATATCCTGTACATCTACATAAATTTCCTGTTAAATAATGTTTTATTTCTTCATCTGTAGGGTTCTTAAGTTCATCTTTCATTGCAAGTACAGTAAGTATAAAACCAGGAGAGCAGAAACCACATTGTTCAGCTCCTTCTTTTACCAAAACTTCACTAAATTCTTTAACTTCATTTTCTAAACCTTCAATTGTAATTATCTCTTTATTTAAAACTCTCAAAGTTAATGTCGAACAAGATAATGTAGGTTTCTTATCTATTAAAACTGTACAGAGACCACAACACCCTGTATCACAACCCCTTTTTACACTTAAATTGCCCACTTTTCTTAAAGTATCAACCAAATATTCCTCTGGTTCTATATCAACATTTTTCATTTTTCCATTTATATTAAGCTTCACTAACATTAAATAACCTCCATTATAGCTCTTTTTAAAAGTACTTTACTCATGGCTTTTCTATAGTCTTTAGATGCTCTCATATTAGAACCAAATGTTAATTCCTCTGAAGCCATTTCTATTGCCCTATCTATATTAGATTCATTAATTTCATTATTAGATAAAAACTCACTAGCTTTTTTTGCAACTGTAGCTTTTTGAGGTCTTGCTCCTATACATAGCTTAAACTTATTACCATATTTTGAAACAGACACATTTAAAATAGGATAATCACTTTTTGCATTTCTCAATGACTTATAAGAAGCATTTTTATTTTCCTTCTTTATATACACCTTAATCAATAAGTCTTTCTCATAATCTCTATCTAAAAATTCTTCAAGGCTAATTCTTCCACCTTTATATAACTCTACTTCTGTATCTAATGAAAGCAATGCCACTATCAAATCAGAAAACCCATATTTAGAAAATACTGTTGCACCAACTGTTACTACATTTCTAAACTGAATTCCTATTATATCTTTAACTGAATCTTCTAGTATTTTGCCAAAATTATCTTTTATTATTGAGTTTGTTTCCAATGTTCTAAAAGTCGTCATAGAACCGATTTCAACATACTCTTTATCTTCTTTTATATAATCTAGGTTTAAGTTAGATAACTCTACTCCTGTCCCTATTCTTTTTTTCCCCATTCTTAAAAAAGCACTTCCACCAATTACTTGATTAGTTTTTCTTTTATTTAAAATTGAGTACGCTTCTTCTACTGTATTTGGTTGTACAATATCTATAACCGTAAACATAAATTTCCTCCCTTATTCGCTATTCTTATTTTAAATACAACTAATTATATCACAGCTTCAACAAATTTTGATAATAAATATATGCAATATGTAAATTATGTAAATTTATTTTTATATAAAAAATAGCTATTTCAATAATTATCACTAGATAACCTTAAAATAGCCATTATTATGTATCCTTTAAAGTAAAAAACTAAAAAGTTGATACCTTTTCGCTTATATTTATCACTTCTTCTTCTAATAATCCAAGTTTTTTAGCTACCAATTTCGTAGTGCTTCCTTGTATTACTAATGTAATTAATATAGACATAAATACTACTGATGAAATTACTTCATATCCAGGAACTTTCATTGCTGAAATAATACCACAAAGTGCAGCTGGTATTACACCCGTTTCTCTTACCCACATCATAAACAATATTTCATTTTTACTCCATTTTGCTTCTCTATCTGCAAGTGCACATACTAAAACACAAATTGGTCTTGCTATAAACATCAATACTAACACTGCAATTACAGATGGTACAAAATATTTACCTAACTGAGCCAAATTAACTTGACTACCTAATATTATGAATATCGCCATACGACAAATAGTTCCTAAAGTCTCAGCAACATAAAAATCTGCATCATAAGATTTTTGGCTTAGCCATATTTTAAAGTTTTTCTTGTTACCAGTTATTATACCTACAATAAAGCAAGACATATATCCACTTCCGCCTAATTTTGTAGATAATTCATATGCAACCACAACTGAAATAACAGATATTATTGGTGCAAAATCTTTAAATATACCATATGGTTTATCATTAACCAATTTCAAAAGCAGTATTCCTGTAATTAAACCAACGACAATTCCGACAACAACCATTGTACCTAATTCATAAATATTTTCACTTAAGGAAAACTTATTTGATAAAATTACAGCTAACACTGCTGATGTTAATATAGCTCCTGTTGCATCATTAAAAGCTGACTCACTTATTACAGTTTGTTTTACTCTATCCTTTATCTTTACCTGATTAAATATAGGTACAAGAGTAGCTGGGTCTGTTGATGCTATTATAGTTCCTGCTAATAAAGCAGTCATTGCACTTACTCCAAAAGTAAATCCTATTACTTGTTGCATTATAAAAGCAGATATCACAACTCCTACAGTGGCCAGTAAAAATACAGATATCTTTACATTTCTCAAAACCTTTAAACTTATCTCTTTCCCACCTAAATATAATATAAATGCAGAACCAAATGTAAGTATCAGTTGATTTTCTATTTGGAATCCACGAATATCTATAAATTTCAAAAATGATGGCCCTATTAAAATACCTACAAGTAAAAATAATACAACATCTGGAATTTTTACTATTTCGCTAAGTTTGCTGCAAATTATTCCAGTTATACTCACAATAGCAAAAATTATCAATAAATTATTGCTAGCAATTGTATGTATAGATGATTCCATGTCAGTCTCTCCTCCTAATATGCATGTATACAACATACTTATTTATTCATTTTACTATACAATTATAGCACACAAATAAATGCTATCAATCATTTTTTTTATCACTTGCAACTTTACTTTCATTTTTGACAATTAAATAACGCTTATATAATTTTATCTTTTTTTTTCTACCAAGAAAAGGTTGATTTTGTCAAGTTTTATGCATCTATAAAATAACGTTATCCTAATACAGGTGTATTTCAGATAATTTTCGACTTTTTTTTCTATTAAAATAAGTTTAAATTTAACAATAAAACATTTCATTATATTATTTTTTTAAAACACACCATTTTCAACTATTCCATTAACTTGGACGATTGATTTTTTTCTTATCTATTCTATCTCCAAGCATACTGCCTATATTTTTATTTGGATATAGTTCTTCAGCAATTTCGACTTTATTATCACTATTTTTTTTAATATTAAAATTACTTATTTGCTTTTCATTTTTTTTATTTTGTTTCATTTTTTCTCCTTTCTAAATAATATAGAATTTGTATTTACTACTTATTATTTCAAATTTCTATAATTTTAATCAAAAAAGGGAAATATCTCAATATAATACAACTTATTTTAGCAGTGTATTTATATTTAGAATTTCCCTAATAATAATTTTGTCGATTAAATTTGACAGACTAAGTAATTTATATTTCTTTTTATTTTCTAATAATTAAACTTTTTCAATAACTTCTTCTAAACTAGAATTACTTTTATTGTCACGTTTCCAGCTATTCAATGTATAATGTGTTCTAAATGTAAACAATCCTGAAATTATTAATAACATATAATATACAAATCCACTATACAAAAGCACTGAATATCCCAATAATTCTTTTGGAATTATGTTTGAGAACATGGTAAAAAATGTAACTTCATTTGCTCCAACATTTCCTGGTGTTGGAACTGGTGATATTGCCATGTATAAAAATACTTGCAATGTCATTATATGTATATATGATACTCCTTTTAAATTTGAAGCTTTATACACACAATAAACTATACTAAAGTATGCTATGAGTTGTAGTGCAGTAAGCAATATGCTCAAAACTAAAATTCTTACATTTTTAATAAATATCTTTATAGAATAATTGTAGTCATCAATATAATGATTTATTCTATCTCTTTTTAAATCTAAAAACTTAAATGCTTTAAATTTAGATAAAAAATTAATCAAAATCTCTGCTACCATTTTTACTTGCTTAGGACTAAATACTATTAAGAGCCCACCTAATAACATGCTTACATTCATGGTCATCCCAGCGGCGATTAAAACTCTAACTGAATGTACTTGTTCCATTAATAATGGCTTATTCAATAAAATTAAAATTCCACAAAATATAGTAACTGTACTTTGAAATACAACGGTCTTATTAGTAACTATGGCTACTGATTTACTGAGACTAACATCATACTTTGTAAGTGCATATATTTGCATTGGCTGACTCCCAGATGCAAAGGGAGTAACTAAATTATAATAAAATCCCATTGTGGCCATTTTAATACCTATAAATTTTACTTTTGTTTTTTGAACTGCATTTATTATTAAATGTGTCACAATAGATTCAATTATCATATATATTAACATTATTAGTATGCCAAGAAATATATAGGTTTTATTTACTAGACTTATAATTTTAGGTATTAGTTTTACATCTAAAGTGGTTGATACTAAATAAGTAGTAATACATATCAAAAATAGCAAAAATCCATATTGAATAAAATCTTTTTCTTTTTTGGATAATTTTCTCATTTATTTTCTCCTAAATTTTTTCATATCACTATACAATAGTATACTACTTAGCATATTCTTTGCAATACCTTAAAAAATAAGTCTTTTTTTAACACAAATATATCTATAAATTTTTAAATATTTTTACTCCTTTAATTGAAATAATTCTCCATAGCATAAAGTCTAATATAAGCGTAAGCACACTTGCTAAAATCAAATACATATTTAGAAATGAAACTTTCAATAACATATATGTGCCTCCAAGTACAACTATATAAATTAATGATGCTAATATTGTAACTATCATACTTGCACTTCTTTTTACTACTGCTACTTCATTTTTCCAATCAAGGTTTGGATAAATCAAATTTGATAACAATCCCATTAAAGCCACAAACAGTGACATAGTTACAATCAAGCAACTTGCTACCATCACAAACTGAATTTCAAAGTTCAGTTTTATAGACACTAATATTAGACATAAAACAGATAGTGGTGCATTTAATAAAAAATTCATCAATATTTTTGACCAAAATATCTCCCTTTCATCTATTGGAGAAGACTTTAGTATCCATAGATTCTTTCCTTCAAAAGAAATTGAACAATATGTTGTGCAGTTTATTACTATTATAAATAGAAACGCACCTAATAACTGTATTTTTATAATACTAAAATCTATATTCATTTTTAGTAACTCACCTATTTTATCAGCTCCAAATGCCAACACACCAATTGTAGCCACTATCAAAAATAACAGACCAATAGAAGAATTCAAAAAGTAAATAAATGAAGAAGTATATCTTCTAAATTCTTTTTTCAATAGAGCCTTTGAAGGTTTTGAAATTTTTTGACTTTTAAATTTATAGTTTTTAGTCTTATAACTTTCACCCATTCTAGCATTTATATTTGTAAATCCTTTTGCAAACAGAGTTACAAAGACAAAAAATGGTATTAATGATATTGCTATAAATATTAAAAATGAAACTATACTTCCAGTTTTAAGAGCATCAACAAAATAGTATATAGGTGGATATATTTTATTAATTGTTTCTGAAATAGATACACTATTTTTTAATAACTCAACTGATATAGAGTTTAATTTTGACATGAGTACAGTATAAGCCAAAATTAATATTACACTACCTATGATTAACACTAAATTTTTATATTTTAGTCTTGATGATAGCTGTCCTATGAATAAGAAAATTATTGATGAAACAACTATTGGTAGTAATGGCAGAGCCAAAAATAATAATATTAAATAAGGAAAATATGTTATATTTACATCGGCATTTAAAAAATAAACTACTGCTGGTATAATCATACACACTGAAGAAAACAAATAATTAGTTCCAACTAACATTAATATTTTACTAGCCAATATAGTAGATTCTTTTATTGGCAAACTAGTTAATAACTCTAAATCCTTCGCTTGAAACAGATATGATGAAGTTTTATATAATGATGTAACAATTGCCATTACTGTTGATAATCCAAAGCCAAACACAAGTAGCATTTCCATTTGATTTATTTGTTTTAAAATATCAACTAGAAAAAGGCTTAAACTTGTTACATAAAATATTAATAGCCCTGCTACAACGACCATTGAAAACATCATTCCTATTATTTTTTGTTTTTCTTTGCTGTCTATATTTTTTAAAGCATTCAATTTAAACTCATTTATTATATTAGTTTTTATTAATATACTTAGATTACTCATAATTTATCATACCTCACTTTAGACATTATATTCTGTAAAAATATCACTTTATTTTTCTATTAATTCCATAAAAATATTTTCAAGAGAATTGTTTCCTTTCACTTCTTCAGTAGTTCCATAAGCAATTATTTTTCCATCTTTTATTATGGCAATCTTATCGCAGATTTTTTCAGCAACTTCTAATACATGTGTTGAGAAAAATATACAACCACCTTTTTTACAAAACTCCTTCATGATTTCCTTTAATATAAAGGAAGCTTTTGGGTCAAGACCTACAAAAGGTTCATCAAGAATTAGAATTTTAGGATTATGGATTAAAGCTGAAATTATAGCTAGTTTTTGTTTCATACCATGTGAATACGAAGATATTAAATCACCTAATGCCTTATTAATTTCAAATTTATTTGAATAATATTTTATTAATTCCTCTCTTTCCTTTTTATCTACCTCAAATATATCTGCTATGAAGTTAAGGTATTGTATTCCAGTTAAAGCTTCATACAAATCTGGATTATCCGGAATATATGCCATTTCCTTTTTGCACTCAACAGATTGTTTTTTTATAGATTTAGAGTTTACAAGTATTTCTCCTCCCTCAAAATCATGTATCCCAACAATTGCTTTAATAGTAGTAGTTTTTCCTGCACCATTATGACCTATAAATCCAAAAATCTCTCCGTCATTTACCTCAAATGAAATATTATTTACTACCTTTTTATTTTTATATGATTTAGATATATTGCTTATCTTTAACATAATTTCCCTCCATATTATATATTATAGTTTTAATACTTGTTATATATAATATATAACAAGTATTAAACAATTACAACTACAATTTGCTAAATTTTCAAATTTATATATTAGGCAATTGTAAAAATACTGAAATCAATATAAATATAAAAAAATCATCTATATTTACTTCTAAATTGCACATAATTATAAAATAATGTATAGTTCGATTTGACTAAACAATGTATAATAAGAAATAGTTAACTACAATTAATATAAGTTTTTAATAGAAGGAGCAAAAGATGAACACATTTGAACAATTAAAAATAAGTTCTACTCTAATAAACGGACTTAAAAAACAAGACATAACTTCTCCAACAGAAGTTCAGTCACTTGTTATAGAAAATATAATGCAAAATAAAGATTTATTAATCAACTCACAAACTGGAACAGGAAAAACACTTGCATATGTTTTACCTATATTTGAAAAAATTGATACATCAAAAAGAGAAACTCAGGCTCTTATACTTGCACCAACACATGAATTAGTAATGCAAATTACAAATCAAATTGAATTATTAGCAAAAAACTCAGAAATTCCTTTAACTTCACTAGCCTTAATTGGAGAAGTTAATATACAAAAACAAATAAAAAATATAAAGTCTGTAAAACCTCATATAGTAATAGGAACTTGTGGAAGAATTTTAGACTTGATAAAACAGAAGAAGTTAAAATCACACAACATAAAAACTATCGTTTTAGATGAAGCAGACAATTTATTGAATGGTAAAAATATAACTTGTGTAGAAGACATCATAAAAACTACATTAAGAGATAGACAAATCATAGGTTGTTCTGCAAGTCTTACTGATAGTACTATAAAAATTTGTGATAAATTTATGAAAGAATTGGAAATAATAAAAACAAAAGAAAAGTCACAGATAAATCCTAATATAAACCATATGTATATGTTGGGAGAAATAAGAGATAAATTTACTTTTCTTAGAAAGACATTAGCTGCTACAAACCCAAAAAGAGCTATTGTATTTGTAAACAATGAAAAAAATATAGATGTTATAGTATCAAAATTAAACTATCATAATTATAAAGCAATTGGAATTTTTGGAAATATGCCAAAAGAGGATAGGAAAAATGCAATAAATAAATTTAAACTTGGTAAAGCAAAAATTTTAGTTACAACAGATTTATCTGCTCGCGGGCTTGATATAGTAGATATAAGCCATGTTTTTAATTTAGATTTTCCAAATAGTAAAAATGAATATCTGCATAGATGCGGTCGAACTGCTAGAGGAAATCGAAGTGGAGATACTATTTCAATAATAACAAAAAAAGAGTTAGATATTATAAAAGAATTACAAAAAGAATTTAATATAACAATTGTGCCTAAAATCTTAGATAAGGGAAAATTAGTAGACATATCTAAGTAATACAAAAAAATAAAGAGCTGTAACTTCTTCTCAAAATAGATTAGAAATTACAGCTCTTTATTTTATTAAATTTTTAAATAATGTCTATTATAATAGCCAAAGTTTTATTATAAATAATATAGCAAGAACAATCATTACTACTGAAACATGTTTCTTGTCTTCAGCCTTTTTAGCTCCAAATATGTTGTAAAATACATTTACAAAAACATAAGTTAATATACCTAGAGTTAAACCATCACCTATACTATAAGTTAATGCCATACAAGCAATAGTAACGAAAGCTGGAACACCTTCAGTTATATTGTCAAACTCAATATCCTTAACTGTACCAAGCATTAAGTATCCAACATAAATTAAAGCTGGTGCTGTAGCACATGATGGAATTGCTATAAATACAGGAGAGAAAAACATTGCAACTAAGAATAAAACTCCAACTGTTACTGCTGTCCATCCAGTTCTACCACCTGCAATAACCCCTGTTGAACTCTCAACATAAGTTGTAACTGTAGATACTCCAAGCCCTGCACCTACTGTAGTTGCAACTGCATCTGTAAGTAATGCTCTACCTACATTAGGAACATTTCCTTTTTCATCTAGCATATTTGCTTTAGAGCAAACCCCTACTAATGTACCTACTGTATCAAAGAAGTCAACAAATAAGAATGTACAAACTATTACAAAGAAACCACCTATGTTTGTTGGATGTAATACATATCCTAAATCTATTTTACCTGCTATTGGTGCTAAACTTTCAAATTTGAATATTCCGCTAGGTAAGTATATACCTAATTTTTGTGCATATTCTGGATTCATAAATGCAAATCCCCAAGCAAGTAATGAACTTACCACTATTCCAAAAAGTATAGAACCTTTAACTCTTTTTTTATCTAATACTGCTACAATTATTAATCCTATGCAAGCTATTATTACTGCTGGAGTAAATTTCCCCATCTTTATAAGAGTAGCTTGATCTCCAATTACGATTCCACAATTAACTAAACCTATAAGTGCAATAAATATACCTATACCACCTGTAACAGCAAGTTTCATATTCTTTGGTATTGCATTTACAACAGCTTCACGAACTCCACTTACTGATAATATTATAAAAATGATACCTTCTACAAATACCGCTGTAAGAGCTACTCCCCAAGGAACACCCATTTGTAAGACTACTGTGTACGCAAAAAATGCATTAAGACCCATACCTGATGCTAAAGCAAAAGGAAGATTAGCAACCATTCCCATTAAAATACATCCAAATGCTGCTGCTAGACATGTCCCTGTAACAAGAGCACCTGCTGGCATCCCTGTTGCTGATAAAATGTTTGGATTTACAGCTATTATATAAGCCATAGTTAAAAAAGTAGTTACACCAGCAATTACTTCTTTCTTCATGTCGACATTTTTATTAGTCAAAATTGGAAAAAGTTTCTGCATGGCACTACTGTTTGTTGTTTGCATAACAACACCTCCTATTAAATTTTACAAAAAAACGACACAGTAACTAATAAGCTGAGTCGTATCCTTCATAATTTAGTTAAATAAATATTTATTTAACTAAATAATAGTATACATAGTCAGAATATTTACGGTATTCCGGTAGAAACTTATGACCCGTATTGTCAAAATTATATGTTATACAATATAAAACATGAATTTTTCTTTACGAATATTATTTTAATTTATATAGTTAATTTTGTCAATATATGCGTATATATTAGAATAAATTTGTATTAATATTCGATTATATTAACTGTTAATTTGCTATATCTACGTCATACTTATATTCTTTACATTTTTACAAAATATATGATTATTTAATACAATTTATTTATAGTAGGGACATAAAGTTTATGTTAAGATTATATTATATTTATTATAGCAACTTGATAATTAATAATTTTTAAATTTGGAGGAATAAGGGTGAAAGATTTAACTACAGGTCATGAGGGAAAATCTATATTCTTTTTTGCTATGCCTATGCTTATTGGTAGTTTATTTCAACAACTATACAATACTGCTGACAGTATCATAGTTGGTAGATTTATTGGTAAAGAAGCTATGGCTGCAGTCTCAGGTGCTAATCCTATAATGTTTTTGCTAGTAGCAATGCTTATGGGTGTTAGTCTTGGTTTTTCTATTTTAATTTCACAGTTTTATGGTTCAGGAGATTTAAAAAAAGTAAAAGCTACTATTGATACTACATATATACTTTTATTTATTGGCTCTATATTAATAAGTGTTATTGGAATAGTATTTGGAGGTCCTATGCTTAAGCTTATGAATACTCCAGAATCAGTTTTTAATCAGTCAAAACTATATCTTACTATAATATTTGGTGGAATCTTATTTTCTGCTGGATACAATTCAGTAAGTGCAATACTTAGAGGACTTGGAGATTCAGTAACTCCACTTTATTTTTTAATAATAGCCACAATTTTAAATATAGTTTTAGATTTAACTTTTATTGTAGTCTTGAAAATGGGAGTTGAAGGCGTTGCACTTGCCACTATAATGGCTCAAGCAGTATCATTCATAATTAGCATAATATATTTAAATAAAAAACACGAAGTACTTAAATTTAAGATTAAAGGAATTATATATGATAATAAAATATTTAAAGATGGTCTTAGATTAGGACTTCCAAGTGGAGTTCAACAGATGTTATTTTCAATTGGCAACATGGCTCTTCAATTTTTAGTTAATAGTTATGGTACATCTGCTATGGCAGCTTTTGGAGCTGGTCTTAGAATAGAAAACTTTATAAGCTTACCTATCATGAACCTTGGTTCTGCTGTTTCCACTTTTGTTGCTCAAAATATAGGTGCTGGAGAAAGTGAAAGGGTTAGAAAAGGAATTCGTGAATCTATAAAAATGACTTTAATTCTAGCAATTGTAGTCGTTGCCTTAATCTTATTATTTAGAGAGAACTTAATTTCTTTATTTAATACTGACAAAGAAGTTATTAAAATTGGCTCTTCTTACTTATTTATAATAGGACCTTTTTTCTTATTTATTGGTACTTCCTTTGTACTTTCAAGTGCAATGAAAGGTGCTGGTGATTCTATGTTTGCTCTGATGAGTTCAGTCGTATCTTTATGGCTTGGAAGAATTCCTGCTTCTTATTTATTTTCTAGATTATTTGGAACAGATGGAATTTGGATGGGTATCCCTTTTGGTTGGACTTTAGGTCTTATTGTTACAGTCATCTATTATAAAAAAGGGTATTGGAAAACTAAAGCTATTGTAAATCATAGAATTAATGAATAATCTTTTAATAAAATGTATTCACCTTCATTATGATATAATAAATTATGGAGGTGGATACAAAAAATGGATATTATTCTTAAGCCAAAACAATTTTGTATGACTATTATGGTTACTATAATTCTTTACTTCTTTCTAAATTATAGTTTCAATATAAAATTTTCTATATGCTTATCTTTTTTAACTATCTTAATATGGGCTGTAGACTCTGTTGAAAAAACTGTAGTTTCACTAGTCTTTGTAATATTAGCTTTTATTTTTAATATTGCACCTTTGAGTGTTATTTTACAATTTTTATTTACAGAAAATTTTTATATAATAATCCTTGCTTACATAATTACTAATGCAGTTGCAAAGACAGGTGTTGCAAAAATTATTTCTGAAAAATTAATTTTAAATACTGTAGATACCCCTAAAAAAATGATTTTTTTATCATATATTTTAGGTGTATTATTAATATTTTTCATACCACAACCATTTCCAAGAGTCATTCTTGTGTCCGCCTTTTATAAGGAATTTTTTAAAGAACAACACTTAACTGAAGATTCAAAATCTATACTTCTGTTCAGTATATTTACAGCATCTACATTTACATCAATGTTTTTTGTAAATGGAGATACTCTTTTAAACTATGTAGTCCTAGAACTTGGAAATTGTAATATAAACTGGAGTCAGTGGGCTTTTTATATGTCTGTTCCAACTATAATTACTTGTTTTATAACTTATTTTTTATTTATATTTGTTTTTAAAAAGGAATTGTCTTTAATAAAATTTGTTTCTTGTGATAATCTTAATTCTAGTAAATTTCAATTTTCCTATTCTAATCTGAAAAAAGAGTTTCATTTATTAAGCGACGAACAAAAACACGTATTTTTATGTTTAGGAATAATGTTTTTTATGTTTTTAACTCAGTTTATTCATAATTTAAATACATTAATTATAATGTCTATTTGTGTACTTCTTTTGTTGTTAAAAAGAATAATTGGTTTTAATACTTTAAAAGAAATAAATTGGAAAGTTCTTATTTTTTTTATAGCAGCGTTTTCTATTGGAGGAGTGTTAAAGTACTCTGGAGTTGTTGATATAATGGGAAACTATTTAATAAAATTAATTCCAAACTCTTCAAAAACTATTTCAATATTATTTTTAATAACCCTGACAATAGTATTGAATATATGCCTTGGAAGTGCTGTCACTACATCCTCTGTGGTGATACCATTACTTGGAAGTTTACATATATTAAAAGAAAATAGTATTGTTCTTTGCCTTTTTGTTTATATTGTAGTAAGTATACAATACATACTGCCTTTTCATCATGCAACAATAATGGTTGGACATGGTGAGAATCTATATAATAGTAAGGTTATTTTTAAGTATGGTTTGACTTTAATTCCTTTAACCTATTTTGTAATAATCTGTATAACATTCCCTTGGTGGAGATTTATAGGTCTAGAAGTTTAACAAAGATGAAAATATGAATTTTCTTTTTAATAATTTAGAATATTATTATCTTAAGTTAATTCATATTTTCATCTTTTTTATAAAAATCTATTTATAAAATTTCATAAAAACTAACTTTTTATTCTCAAATTAGATGTTATTTGTTTTGCTACCTTTTCCAAAAGTATTTTCCCAATCTTCTATAAATTTATCAACACTCCAATCTGTCAATGGGTGATTCATCATGGATTTACAAATATCATATGGTACTGTAACACTGTGTACTCCACACTTCATTAATTCTATAACCTGTTGTGCATTTTTAAAACTAGCAGCAAGTACCTTTGTATCCATATTATAAGTATCTATTATTTTTATAAGCTCTGAAACCACAGATACACCATCACCAGATATATTATCAAGTCTGTTTACATAAGGTGCAACATAGTTTGCCCCAGCTTTTGCAGCTAAAAATCCCTGATGAGCAGTAAATATTGCAGTAGCAGTTATTTTTATTCCTTTTTTATGAAGGTCTTTTATAGCTCTTAAACCATCTTGTGTTACAGGTATTTTCACATATATTTTTTCTCTCAAACTACTTATATATAATGCTTCTTCTAATATATCTTCATACTTTGTACTTAATACTTGAGCATGTATAGGCATATCCTCACCTATAATTTCACCAATCTCACTTATAAGTTGCTTAAAATTCTTTTTTTCTTTTGAAACAATACTTGGATTTGTTGTTACACCATCAACTGGTAAATAAGTACATAGCTCTTTAATCTCCTCTATATTACCTGTATCTAAGATTAGTTGCATTAAAATATCCCCCTTTAAACTTTATTTTTTTATTTTATTTATTCTTATTATATATTGGTTTGATATCATTTTCAACTTTTTTGTTATTGTTTTTTCTGTTTTTTTATTGTTTGATTTTGTTGCATATTTTTATAATTTCTTTATTTATTAAGTTTTAAATAGACTATTAAGAAGAATATACTTTTTATATTAAATTAATTTTGTATTCTATATTAAAATAGTTGATATTTTATCTTTTATCTTATAATATTTACTATAATACTATATTTAGGAAAAGAGGTAAAAGATGTTTGCAGAAGAAAGGATTCATGCTATATTAAATATCCTAAAAAAAGAAGGAAGAGTTACTGTAAAAGAACTCAGTTCAAAATTTAATGTTACAGAAGATTGTATAAGAAAAGATTTAAAAAATATAGAAAAAATTTCTTCAATACGAAGAATTTATGGTGGAGCTGTACTAGTCAGAGAAACTCTTGAAAACCAAGATACAAAAGATAGAAAAGAAATTAATATACCAACAAAAAAAATAATAGCAGAAAAAGCATTTAATCTAATTACAGATAGAGAAACTATATTTTTAGATATATCTACAATCAATATATTGTTGGCTAAACTTTTAGCTGAAAGCAATAAGAAAGTAACATTGGTCACAAATATGCTAGATATACTAAATGTAGTTACTTCAAAGCCCAATAATTTAAATGTAATTTCTACTGGTGGTTTATTAAATCTTAGCCTAGATGGATTTGTTGGAACTCCAACAATAGAATTTATATCAAGATATAAATTTGATAAAACGTTTATGGGCAGTTGTGGTGTAGATGTATTTAATTCTTCTCTTACAACATTTGAAATTGAAGATGGACTTACAAAAAAAGCTATAATAAATTCAAGTAAAAAAGTATTTATAGTTATGGAAGATAAAAAATTTAAACTTGATGGAAACTTTAATTTTGCTCATTTAGAGGATATTAGTTCTATAATTACAGAAAAATCACCTACTCCTGATATAGTAAATACTTTATCAGAATTTAATGTGAATGTTTTATAAACCTAATGATATATTTTGCAAATAGATTCAAGAGATAAACTATTATTTTGTAAATATCCTTAAAAACCTTAATTATATATGATTACAGTAATAATCAAATTCAATATTTAAAATTTTAAAATTAACATGATTTAAATATAATATATTTGAAATAGACCTTCTAAACATAATACAGTTATTTTTAGAAAGTCTATTTCTTCTATAAAACCTTTTATAGTCTTTTTTATCTAAAAACTACTATTGACAATAGTACCTAAATCTATAGACAAAGCTTTATTTCATTTCATCTTTCATTTGCTTTTCTAAATCTTTTGCAAATTTCTTTTGCTCATATCTTTCCATCATTTCATCTTTCTTCATTTCTAGGTTTACCATAGCACCTTGAGCATCATCTTTTAAGTCTTCAGCAGTATTTTTCATTACATAAGCTGTCTTTTTAGCACCTTCTTTTAAATCTTCTTTCATGTTTTTCATATCTCTTTTAAGTCTATCCATCAAAACTACCTCCTCTGTAAATATAATACTTCCTACAGTTATTTTTCCCAAAATGTATATATTTATTTACTCTATCAAGTATAATTTTTAAGTTATTAAATCTGAAACTCCTACACCTAAATGTGTAGGGTTCTTAGGTAATTTAAGACTATCTGAATATATAGCTTTTAATAAAGATTCCCTATTTTTCGTTTTAAAATAAAAATAACATCAAGCATATATACTTTACGCTCAATGTTATTTCTTAAATTCATTGTATTTAATTGTTGGGAATTACTATAATGATGATTTAATTGGAGGATGTTAAGTTATATCATCATTATAGCTTGGTGTTATTTTATGGTTTAAAATTTTTTTATTTCTATTTACATAATACATTTTTAGTATGAATTTTTTGTGATTTTGAAATGAACTATTATTGAAACTTCTAATTTTTGAACTCAACTGTAAATACTACAGAGTTTTCCTTATTTTTTATACTATATTCAAACCCATGAGTTTTAAAAATTTGACTGACTATATAAAGACCCAGTCCACTTCCTCCAGTTTTTCTTGAACGAGATTTTTCTATTCTATAAAACGGATTAAATATCTCTTCTAAGTAACGTTTCTCTATAGTTACACCAGTATTTTCAATTTCTAAAATAACTCTTTGATTAGAAGTTTTTTTGTTTATTCGACTGTTTTTATCATAAAGTCTAATTATAAGCTCTGAGCCTTCAGGAGAATATTTTATAGCATTATTTATTATATTATTAATTGCTTTAGTTATTCTCTCTTGGTCTGCCTTAATTTCTAGGTTTTCTTCTATTTGCAAAATAGTTTTCATATGTTTTTCTTCTATTAAAAATACTTGTCTTTTTACCAATCTATTTAAAAGTTCACTTATATTTATAGATACTAGTTTTAAATCTTTTTCTAGTATTTCTGATTTTGAAACCTCTATCATCTCATTTACTAAATCTTTTAGCTCTTGTGTACATTCATATGATTTTTTCAAGTAAGTATCCCTATCTTTATACTTACCTACACTATAAATCATTCCTTCAATTTGACCACTTATTATGGTTATTGGAGTTTTTAATTCATGTGATATAGTTGCAACAAAATCCTTTCTTCTATATTCCTGTTCTCTTTCACTCTCTATTATATTTATAAGAGGTTTTGTTATTACGATTGAATATATATATGCTCCAATAATTGCTATTAATATCGCTATTGATATAATGTATGGCATTAACTTTCTTATGACTTCATTTGCTTCATCAATTGGCTGTAATGGCATAACAAGTTCTAAACTATATGGTCCGTCTTTTGAGTCTTTTGTATATATAGGTATAGATGTTCTATACTCATCTTCAATACTATTAATCATATACTTACTATATCTTAAAATAACTACTTCATTTTTACCATATACAATTTTTCCTTGGTTATCTTTTAATAAAATAGCAAGGTTTTGGTCTTTAGCCATATAATAAAGTCTTTCTTCTAAAGTATATGTATCAAAGTGAATTGAACTATCTACTAGAGACTTTAAGCTTTCTTGAAGAGACTCAATTTTATACTCATGATAATATGATGGCAATAAAAAATATAAAATTAGGTATATTATTAAAGCTAATGCTATTAATAATGATGTTGTTATGGAAAATAATTTATACTTTATACTTAATTTTTCCCACTTATCAAATATCCTTCTCAAGTGTATATCCTATTCCTTTTACAGTTTTAATATATGGTAATGATATTTTTTTTCTTATATTTTTTATATGTGCATCAACAATTCTAGTATCTCCATAATAATCATAACCCCATATACTATCTAAAAGACCTTCCCTAGTTATAACCTGTGGATATTTTTCTATCAAAGCTTTCAATATATTAAATTCTTTTAATGTAAGTTCTATAGGCTCTCCATCTATCTCAGCAATATATGTGTTTAAATCTAACTTTAATTTTTCAAAAACTATAAACTTATCATTTATCGTTTTGTTGCTTCTTCTCAAGATAGCTTCTACTCTTTTAATGAGAAGATTAAATGAAAATGGTTTTGTTATATAATCATCGCATTCTAAATCAAATCCCTTAAGTTGATCTCCTTCATCGTTTAAAGCAGTCAAAAATATAATTGGAACACTTGATGATTTTCTTATCATTTTACAAACTCCATAACCATCTAAGTTTGGCATCATTATATCTAATATTACTAAGTCATAACTTCCTTGCTTAAATTTTTGTATACCTTCTAATCCATCATTTGCTGACTCGACCTGATAGCCTTCTGCACTTAAAAACTCTGATATTAATTCTTGTATGTTTGAATCGTCTTCGATTACAAGTATTGACGAGTTCATCCTATCAATCCTTTCTATTTTAAAATTTCCTATATTACTTATATTTTATCTCATTGTTGTGAATTTTACATGAAAAAAGAGCTATCTTAATTTGTAAATTAATCCTTTTAATTAAAGATAGCTCTTTTAAATACATTTTTGCTTAATTTATTGTTCTAATTTTTTTTATATGCTTTGAAATTTTTAAGTCTAAGTGCATTTGAAACCACTGAAACTGAACTTAAACTCATAGCTGCTGCTGCAATCATTGGATTTAAAAGAGGTCCTCCAAAGATATACAATAATCCTGCTGCTACAGGTATACCAATTGTATTATATCCAAATGCCCAAAATAGGTTTTGCTTTATATTTTTTATAGTTTCATTACTAAGTTTAATCGCAGTTGGAACATCCATCAAATCACTCTTCATAAGCACTATATCTGCAGACTCAATTGCTACATCTGTTCCACTTCCTATTGCTATGCCTATATCAGCTTTTGCAAGAGCTGGTGCATCATTTATTCCATCTCCTACCATTGCAACAAACTTACCTTGATTTTGCAATTTTTCAACTTCTTTTGACTTATCTTCTGGTAAAACCTCTGCTAATACCATATCTATACCTACTTGACTTGCTATAGCATTTGCAGTTTTAACATTATCTCCAGTTACCATCGCAACTTTTATTCCCATATTATGAAGAATATCTATTGCCTTTTTACTACTTTCTTTAACCACATCTGCAACTGCAATTATCCCTGATAAATTTCCATCTACAGCAATATACATAGGTGTCTTACCTTGACTTGCTAGTATATTAGATTTTTCCTCTAAATCTTTAAGGTTGATATTATTGTCGTTCATAAGTTTTCTATTTCCAAGTAATATATTTTCATTATTTATAGTAACTTGTATACCAGCACCTGGTATAGCTTTAAAGTTATCAACTTTTTCAATCTGTATATTTTTCTCTTCTCCATATCTAACTATTGCTTCTCCTAGAGGATGTTCTGAACCTTTCTCTGCACTTGAAGCAATCTTAATTAGGTATTCTTCTTCCACATTATTTAACACAATATCTGTTACTTTTGGTTTTCCTTCTGTTATTGTACCTGTTTTATCAAATATTACTGTATTTACTTTGTGAGCAGATTCTAGTGCTTCCCCACCTTTTATCAGTATTCCATTTTCTGCACCTTTTCCAGTTCCAACCATTATAGCAGTTGGTGTAGCCAATCCTAATGCACAAGGGCAAGCAATTACAAGTATTGATATGAATATAGTAAGTACAAATACTATATCTTTTCCACCTACTAAAAACCACAATAATGATGAGACTATAGCTATTGCAATTACTATTGGTACAAAATATCCAGAAACAGTATCAGCAAGTTTAGCAATAGGTGCTTTTGTCCCCTGTGCATCTTCAACTAATTTTATTATTTGAGCAAGAGCTGTATCTCCACCAATTTTTTCAGCTTTAAATTTAATAACACCATTTTTATTTATACTAGCACCTGTAACTTTACTTCCAATATTTTTTTCTACTGGTATACTTTCACCTGTAAGCATAGATTCATCAACTGATGTATATCCCTCTATTACAACTCCATCTACTGGTATTTTAGTCCCTGGTTTTACTAGTATTATATCTCCTATTCCAACTTCTTCTATAGGAGTCTCTATTTCTTTACCATCAACTATTACTATTGCAGTTTTAGGTTGTAGCCCCATAAGTTTTTTAATTGCTTCTGATGTTTTTCCTTTTGATTTTGATTCTAAATATTTACCAAGTAATATAAGTGCTATTATTATTCCTGCGCTTTCATAATACAACTGATGATGGTGCATACCCTGAATTTGTCCATTTGCTATTTGTATTGTTGTGTATAGACTATATAAAAATGCTGCCAATGTACCAATTGCAACTAAAGAATCCATATTAGGACTTAAAGAAAAAAGTGCTTTAAAGCCATTTATATAAAATTTATATCCAGCTATCATTACTGGTATTACTAAAATCAATTGGGCTAATGCATAATTTAGAGTATTTGTCATGGGATTTAGAATTTCTGGTAAAGGCCATGGTCCTATAGGTTTTATTATCATAGGACCCATTGCTATATAAAACAAAGGTACTGCAAATACTATTGCAACT
The DNA here is from genome assembly GCF_020657815.1 of Clostridioides sp. ZZV15-6597. Classification (NCBI taxonomy): domain Bacteria; kingdom Bacillati; phylum Bacillota; class Clostridia; order Peptostreptococcales; family Peptostreptococcaceae; genus Clostridioides; species Clostridioides sp. ZZV15-6597. The sequence continues at coordinate 22,798 of NZ_JAGWCT010000036.1, forward strand.
ATGAATTTAATAAATAAAGTATTCATTTCTTTTTCTTTTCTTACTTTATCTTCATCTACATCAACTTTGTTTTTTACTTCTTCTATTGGTTTATAACCAGCTTTTTCTATAGCTGCTTTTATCTGAGATAGTTTTACTTTTGATGGATTATAGTCTATATTAGCTTTATCTGTTGCAATATTTACACTAATACTTTCTACTCCATCCAATTTTTTTACTACTCTCTCTACAGCTTTTGCACAAGCTGCACATGTCATTCCATCAATTTTCATATCAATTTTTTTATTACTTTCTTCCTTTATAATTCCATATCCAGCTTTTTCTACAACTTGTTTTATATCATCAAAGCTAACTTTAGAATTATCATATTCTATCTTAAGTTTTTCAGTAGCTATATTTACACTTTGGTCATATACTCCATCTAATTTCTTAGTTACTCTTTCTACCGCCTTTGCACAAGCTGCACATGTCATACCTGTGATTTTATAATTTTCTACTATTTTATTTGAACTCATAATAAACTCTTCCTCTCTTTCAATATATTTTCAATTAATTTGTATGTTTTATCTTGATATGTAATATTGATAAATTCTTTATTTGGAAATCTATAGTATTTATTATACCCCCTATAGGTATACTTAATCAATATTTTTTTAATAAATAAATTTAATTTAGTTATATTTATTTGTATTTAATAGAAAAGTATACTCATAATTAAATATATACATAAAAAGAGAGCACATAAATTGCTAAATACTTACTCAATTTATATGCTCTCTTTTATATAATTTATTTTCTACTGTAGTTTTTTCTTACATGTATATTTTATTTCTTACATGCTTCAAAAAATTCTTCCTCTGTTTCTTTTATTTCAAGCTCATTATCTATTATTCCTACAGCTTCCTTTTTAAATGCTCTACATTGACCTATACAACCAGTCTTCACATTTTCTTCTCCAACTAAAGTTTTTAACTTATTTACATCCACATTTGAACAGTTTGGACATACTCTTATCATATTTAAGTTCCTCCTAATTAATGTCTAATTAATACTGTTATACCCAAATATAAGTTTTATAAATTTTTTTTTATAATAAATTATTTCCATGTATTCCAATTTATATCAATTTTATTATTACATGTATGGAGGTATCTGTTGTTTTCTTACTATCTCCAATTCTTTAACTTCTATAAGCTTAACTACATTTACTTTATAGTTTTCTTTAGATTTTATATATAAAACATCTTCTTCTATTTTTTTACCCTCAATAAACTTTTTAGACCATCTTAAAAGTTCATCAAAATTATCTACTTCTTCTTTTATGAAAGTATCACTTTCACTGTTAAAATATTTAATGATTATTTTAGTTGCTTCCAATATATATCATCCTCTACTTTTAAATTAGTATTTTCATTTATAAATTTATTATTTGTCTAAAAAAATTTTTTAAACAAAATAAATTTATATATTTGAAATCAACATTTTTACCTAATTTAAATTATATTAATGCATTTTAATCTATTTTTCCTTGTACCTAATAATATATTGTGATATAATTAATAAGTTATTTTAATCGAAGGGAGCAACAAAAATGTCACAAAAACATAAAATTATAAATATCGCAGTTATTGCCCACGTTGATGCAGGAAAATCAACACTAGTTGATGCTTTCCTTTCTCAAAGTGGTGTTTTTAGAGAAAATGAAGTAGTTAAAGACTGCGTTATGGACAGTAACGACCTTGAGAAAGAAAGAGGCATAACTATATATTCAAAAAACTGTGCAATAAACTATCAAGACTATAAAATAAATATAGTTGATACACCAGGACATAGCGACTTTTCTTCTGAAGTTGAACGTGTTATGAAAACTGTTGACACAGTTATTTTACTAGTTGATGCAAGCGAAGGCCCAATGCCTCAAACTAGATTTGTTTTACAAAAATCTTTAGAGTTTGGTTTAAAACCAATACTATTTATCAATAAAATTGATAAAAAAGACCAAAGAGCGGAAGAAGTAGTTAATGAAGTTTTCGATTTATTTGTAGACTTAAATGCAACAGACGAACAATGTGAGTTCCCTATAATATATGGAATAGCTAAACAAGGTATAGCTAAACTTGAAATGGATGATGACAGTGAAGACCTATCTCCACTATTTAAAACTATTGTAAATCATGTTGAAGCTTATCCTGATTACGACAATGAATCTCTACAATTCCAAATATCAGCTCTTGCATATGATGATTATGTAGGTAGACTTGGTATAGGTAGAATCTATAAAGGAACACTTAAAAGCAACGAACAAGTTGCTATTTGTAGAGAAGGTTCTGTTGTATCTAGAGGAAAAGTATCAAGACTTTCTGTATATGAAGGTTTAAAACAAGTTGAAGTGAATGAAGCTACTAGTGGAGAAATAGTTGTTATATCTGGTATTCCTGATATATCTATAGGAGAAACTCTATGTGATTTAGATAATCCACTTCCTATGGAAATGATAAAAATAGAAGAACCTACTCTTTCTATGAACTTCTTAGTAAATGATTCTCCATTTGTTGGAAAAAGCGGAAAATTCGTTACAACTAGACATTTAAAAGACAGACTTGAAAAAGAACTTGAAGTAAATGTAGGACTTAAAGTTGAACCTCTTGATACTACTGATGGGTATAAAGTTTCTGGACGTGGAGAACTTCACTTATCTATACTTCTTGAAAATATGAGACGTGAAGGTTATGAAGTTGGTGTTTCTAAGCCTGAAGTTTTAATGCATAAAGAAGATGGAAAATTAATGGAACCAGTAGAAAGAGTTATTGTAAACTGTCCAGAAGTTTATTCAGGTACTATTATAAATGAATTGAACATGAGAAAAGGTATGATGGAGTCTATGTCAATAGAAGGAGACTATGTAAAAATAGAATTCTTAGCTCCTACTCGTGGTCTTTTAGGATATAGAAGTGAGTTTATAAATGCTACTCGTGGAGAAGGTACTCTAGTTCGTTCATTCGAAAAATTTGAAGAATTTAAGGGTGAAATACCTTCAAGAGGAAATGGTGTCTTAATAGCACAAGGGCCTGGTGTTACTATGGGATATTCTCTTAATGCTTTAAGTGATAGAGCTACAATGTTTGTAGACCCTGGTGTAGAAGTTTATGAAGGTATGATAATTGGTATGAATTCTAGAAAAGATGACATGGTAGTTAATCCTTGTAAAAACAAGAAAATGAGTAACGTACGTGCTTCTGGTTCAGATGATGCTATAAAATTATCACCTCCTAGAATATTCACTCTTGAGGAAGCATTAGAATTTATAGAAGATGATGAATTAGTTGAAATTACACCAGATTCTATAAGACTTAGAAAAAGATTATTAAATGAACATGATAGATTGAGATATAATAAGTCTAGACAAGGTAAATAAATTATAATATCTATTTACTAAAATAGCCATATAATACTTAAAGATATATTTTCTTTATAGTGTTATATGGCTATTTTTATTTAAAAGCTATATTTATTCAATATTTATATAGTTAGCTGCTTGAACAGCTGCAATAGCACCATCTGAGGCTGCTGTTATTATTTGACGTAAAAACTTAGTTCTACTATCTCCTGCTACATATACACCTTCAACTGATGTTGTACAAGATTCATCTGAAACTATATACCCACCTTCATCTAACTCAAGAACATTTTCAAATATTTTATTGTTAGGCTTAAGTCCTATAGCAATGAAAATACCACTTACATCTATAGTTCTTTTCTCCTCAGTTTTTAAGTCTTTTACTTCTATTCTTGATACTGTCTTTTCACCTTCTATTTTTTCTACACCATGACTGTAAAGTATCTCAATATTTTTTCTTGCCTTCACTGACTTTTCTAATACTTCTTCACCTCTAAAATCATCTCTTCTGTGAATTAAGTACACTTTTGTACAATTATTAGCTAAAAATAAAGCATCTTCTAATGCAGTATTTCCTCCACCAACTATTGCAACTTCTTTATTCTTAAAAAAGGCTCCATCACATGTTGCACAATAAGATACTCCTCTACCTGTAAACTCTTTTTCTCCAACACATCCTAATTTACGTCTTTCGACTCCATTTGCAAGGATAACAGCCTTTGCTTTATGCTCTCCTGATGCTGTTTTAACAATTTTTACTTTACCTTCTAAATTTATCTCTTCTACTTCATCAAACTGAATATCAACACCCTGAGCGACTGCTTGATTATATATGTTAGTAGAAAACTCTATACCAGAAATTTTTTGAACTGCTGGATAATTTTCTACCTCAGATGTACTTGCAACTTGACCTCCATAAATATTTTTTTCAAAGACTGTTACACTTAAACCAGATCTCATAGCATAAATTGCTGAAGTTAAACCTGCTGGTCCAGCACCAATTACAATAATATCTACCATGACAATTTACCTCTCTTTATATTATTATTTCTTATATATTATTCTCATTATTATTATACTTTACTATTATTATCCATATATGCTATAAACAAAACATTATTTTTTGTTAGTTTATAGAAAAGATTAATTTGAAAACTGATAGCTATAAATAAAACATCATTTTTTATATATTAACTTTATTTAATAAATATATAAAAAAACTGTAAATAAAAAGTAATTTTTACTTACAGTTCTACTTATTTATATAATTTAAAACCTTATTGGTTATCATTTACAGTGTCTTCTAATATATTGCTTTCTGATATATATGATAGAATTGAAAGTCCATACATAACCAAAACTAATGCTGCTGTTATAAGTACTATTCCCATATTTAATACCTCCTTTTGTTTACAGTATACTCTTATTATGTGAAATACTTGTGAATTTAATTTGAACATATTTGTAATTTTACAATAGTATTTTTTTCAAATTAAAAATTATATACTTTGATTAAGTCAATTACAATTAATTGTTTAAATATTAACGCTATTCATCTATATTTATATGATATACCATATAATTACATTTTTCAAATTAAAGTTTTGTAAACTTTTTTTGTAATATAGTGTAGTATGAAATTGTAATATTACAGATATGTAACTCTTATCTTCTAATTAGTTTTTATTAAAATCCCCTTCATTTCTATGAAAATCCAAGTTTTTATAGATTTAAAAAGGTTAAAAAAATATCCCATTAAAAGTCAATTTGATTACAATTTTTTTACATTTTAAAAAATAATTTTTCCAAATTTTTATATTAATACTTGACTTTGTCTGTTTTATATTCTAGAATAATTAATAATATTAAGAATATTGAAAGGCTTTGATTAGGAAGAGTAAATCTGAATCGGTTACCAGAGAAGGAAACTATTAGCTGAAAAGTTTCTTTAACTAGAAAGATTGAAAACTACCTAGGAGCTTCTATCTGAAGTTATCTTATGATTTTAGTAAGAATAGACGTTTTACTACTTACGTTAAAGTATCAAGTGGATTTTTTAAAATCAATTTGGGTGGAACCGCGGGAAACAGATTCTCGTCCCTTTTTTAGGGATGAGGGTCTTTTTTTATTACCTAAATTCAGTTTTTAAAATATTCTGTATCTAGTTTAATTAGCTAATTAAAAATTTAAAATATATGGAGGATTATAGAAATGTATTATTCAAGTACAAGAGGCACCAAAGAAAAAGTAACTGCATCACAAGCAATAATAAAAGGAATTTCAAACGATGGTGGTCTTTATATTCCAAGTGAATTTCCAAATGTAAAAAATGAACTTATAGATTTAGTAAATTTAACTTATTCCCAAATAGCATTTTTTGTACTTAGCAAATTTTTATGCGATTTTACTGAATCTGAGATTAAGGATTGTATAACAAATGCATATGACGAAAAATTTGATTGTACTAGTATAGCTCCATTAAATAAAGTAAATGATGCTTATTTCTTGGAATTATATCATGGTCCAACTTTAGCATTTAAGGATATGGCACTTACTATAATGCCTCATCTTCTTAAAACATCTATTAAAAAAGATAATTTAGAAAAAGATGTTGTAATTCTTACTGCTACATCTGGAGATACAGGAAAAGCAGCACTTGAAGGTTTTAAAGACATAGACAAGATAAAAATAATTGTATTCTTTCCAGAAGATGGTGTAAGTGCAGTGCAAAAACTTCAGATGAAGACTCAAACTGGAAAAAATACATATGTAGTTGGCATAAAAGGAAATTTTGACGATGCACAATCTGGTGTAAAGAGAATTTTCTCTGATAAGGAATTTAATGAAAAACTATTAGATAGTAATTATATCTTATCTTCTGCTAATTCAATTAACATAGGAAGACTTCTTCCTCAAGTTGCATACTATTTTTATTCATATATGAAATTGGTAGATAGTGATGAAATAAAGTTAAATGACAAAATAAATTTTGTAGTCCCAACTGGTAACTTTGGTAATATTTTAGCTGGATATTATGCTAAACAAATGGGGCTTCCAATAAATAAATTGATATGTGCATCAAATGACAACAATGTGCTTTATGATTTCTTTAAAACTGGTATATATGATAAGAATAGAGCATTGAAATTGACTTCTTCACCTTCTATGGATATATTAATTTCAAGTAATTTAGAAAGATTATTATTTGAAATATCAAATAGAAATACTGAAACTGTAAGCAGACTTCTATCTGACCTTAATGACGATGGAGTTTATAAAATAAATGAAGATATGAAAAAGAATCTGACTTCATTCTATGGTGAATATTCTAATGAGGAAGAAGTTAAAAACACGATAAATAATGTCTTTAAAAATTACAATTATTTAATCGATACTCATACTGCTGTTGCATATAATTGTTATGAAAAATACAAAAAAGAAACTTCTGATGACACAAAAACTGTTGTTGTAAGTACTGCAAGCCCATTTAAGTTTTCTGAAGATGTTTTAAAATCTATAGACTCCAATTTTGGAAATCTTGATGATTTCGCTATAATAGATAGATTATCAAGTATTGCTAAGGTAGATATACCAAAACCTATTAGAAATCTTCAAAATGCAGAAATACTACATAAAGATATTTATGAAAAGGATGAATTAAAAATAGCTATAGCAAAATTCTTAAAGGTATAGGTGATTATTATGTTAGAAATTATAGTTCCTGCAACAAGTGCAAATATAGGTCCAGGATTTGATTGTCTTGGAATTGCTTTAAATATATATAATAAATTTTATGTTGAAGAAATTGAAAGCGGTCTTGAAATAGAAGGTTGCGAAGATGCCTACAAAAATGAAAATAATTTGGTTTATACATCTATGAAATACTTCTTTGATAGACTTAAGCCAGCTAAAATACCTGCTGGTATCAAAATAAAAATCCAAAGTGATGTCCCTATATGTAGAGGTCTTGGTAGTAGTGCCTCTTGTATAGTTGCTGGCGTTATAGCTGCAAATGCTCTATCAAATGCTAATTTAGATAAATGCCAGTTGTTAAATATAGCTTCAGAAATAGAGGGACATCCAGATAATGTTGCTCCTGCTATTTTAGGTAATATGGTTGTTTCTGTTACTGATAATGACAATATACACTACGATATTATAGAAATCCCTAATGAACTCAAATTTTGTGCAATGATACCTAATTTCAAACTGTCAACTGAAAAAGCTAGAGGTGTTTTACCAAAAGAAATACCATATTCTGATGGAGTGTTTAATGTTAGTAGAGTCGCTTTACTCGTGTCTGCACTGTTAAACAAAAACTTTGACCTTCTTAAAGTAGCTTGTCAAGATAAATTGCATCAAGATTATAGGGGTACTTTAATTGAAAACTACAGTGATATTGTTAAAAAATCTGAACAATTAAATAGTATTGGCGTATTCTTAAGTGGAGCTGGACCTACTATAATGGCTTTAATAAAAGAAAATGATGATAATTTCGTGCATAATATGAGAGATTATCTATCAAACTTAAACTCTAATTGGGAAATAAAAGAGTTGTGTTGTGATTCTAAAGGAGCAGTTTTAAATATTCTATAATTATTGTCTCACATATAAAATATAACTACTCTTTTATTATAATTTGTAGTATAATAATTAGGACTAGGTAATAATATTAAGTATTATAATCTAGTTCTTTAAACATGTTTACATTGAGGAGGGATTATCATAAAAGAGTTAATAATTGGAGATTTAGTTGCAAAAGTTCCTATAATTCAAGGTGGAATGGGCGTTGGTATATCTAGATCATCACTTGCTGGTGCTGTTGCTAAGCTTGGTGGTGTTGGTGTAGTTTCTGGAGTTCAAATTGGTTATGATGAGGAAGATTTTGAGACTAACACTATAAATGCAAATTTAAGAGCTATAAAAAAACATATTTCCAGAGCAAAAGAAATTTCAAATGGTGGCATTATTGGCATTAATTTCATGGTGGCTATGAAAGAATATGAAACATATGTAAAAGAAGCTGTTAAAGCTGGTGTAGACCTTATAATATCTGGGGCTGGACTTCCTAATAAACTACCATCTTTAGTAAAAGGAAGTAATGTAAAAATAGCACCTATAGTTTCTACTGCAAAAGCTGCTAGTGTAATCTTAAAAATGTGGGATAGAAAAGAGAAAACTACTGCTGACTTAATAGTTGTTGAAGGTCCAAAAGCTGGTGGTCATCTTGGATACTCTAATGAGGAGCTTGATAACATAGATTCTATAGACTATGATAAGGAATTTGTTGAGATATTAAAAGTTGCAAATAATTATGGAGAAAAATTTGGTAAGAACATTCCAGTTGTTGCTGCTGGTGGTATAACTTCTAGTAGTGATGTAAAAAAATATATCGATATGGGAGCAAGTGGTGTACAAGTTGGTACAAGATTTGTTGCTACTTATGAATGTGATGCACATGAAAACTTTAAAATGGCATATATAAATGCTACAGAAGAAGATGTACACATAGTTAAAAGCCCTGTAGGTCTTCCTGGACGTGCTATAAGAAATAAATTTATAGAAGAAGTTAAAACAAATCGTCCAGAGATAAAAAAATGTTACAACTGTTTGATTCCTTGCAATCCAAAAGAAACACCATACTGTATTTCTCAAGCATTAATTAATGCTGTTAAAGGAGATGTGGAAAATTCACTTTTATTCTGTGGAAATAATGCGTATAAAATTGATAAGTTAAGCTCTGTTGAAGATGTTATCAATGAATTAATTTCTGAATTATAATTTGAAAACTTACAAATTAAAATTTTATCAAGCTAAGGATTTTTAAATATGTTACTAATCAATCTATATTAACATATTTATATCCTTAGCTTCTTTATATTCTCATCTTTATTAGATGCTATATAAATATAATTTACACCATTATTAATATTGTATTTAAAAATTTCACTTGCTCTTACTCAATTTATTTTCCATCAACTGTAGAAAATCTCATCTATAAAAACTCAATCACTTACATATCATAATTAAATTTTCTTTGCTTTCTATAATACTAATTACTGATATAATCCTATCATTACATATTATTTAATCTTCTTTTACAAGTACATTTGTTATTTCAGCTACATATAGAGTATGATAATCTTTTTTTGGATACCATCTTCCATCTATCTCTTCATCAATAAAACATTGTGGGTCAATTTTTTGGCAGTGCATTTTTTTACATATAATAGCCAACTTTGCCTCTTTAAAATAAGGTGTATCATTTAAATGTTCTACATTAAATCCTGTTTTAGATATTTTATCCTCTTCTCTACCAGACACTTTACCACAATAAGAAAGTTCTTTACGAAAATCTTCGTCAAAAAAAGTAAGAGAAAATGTATCTGTACTATCTATAAATTCTTTAGTATAACGTTGTGGTCTTATTACTACAAAAGCAACATTTTTCCCCCACATAACTCCAAGTCCACCCCAACTAGCAGTCATTGTATTTACTTTACCTTCTTTTTCAGCTGTTATCAATGTCCAGTCTTTACCTATCAACTTAAATGGATTGCTTTTAATTTCCTCTGACATAATCTCTTTAAATTCACTCATATCTCTAATAACCTCTCATTCTCTTATATTGATAATACTTTTATTTTCATCATAAATTATTACTAGAATTTACTTTGGAAAATAAAGTATCTTTTATTAAAATATATTATAAAGGAGTAAGGATATAGATACCTATTCATTTTCTAATATATTTAATATTTTCACTCAGAATATATATATACTTTATCTATGCTAAATATGACTATTACGTTTTACATGTAAATTATGTCAAAAATATCATTTAACTAAATCAAAACTTGATTTATATACCTGGAAAAGGTATTATATTAAAGAGTGCTTAAAATACTTCTTTTGTATATAGGCATGTATAAAATAATAAATAAGGAGAGTGATGAGCAATGGATACTAGTCCGTTGCGGAGAGAATTTTTTACAATTTCATCACTTAATAATATCTAAATTTAAAACTAATACGATATTCAGTTATATAAATTAGTTAATTAATAGATACTATTAAATGATGAGATTTATATAAAACTGAATAAAGGATGTGTTGCCATGATAAGATATTACAAAACTATAGATTCAAAATTAGAGAAACTTAGTTTTTTTGAAGATGGCTGTTGGATAAATCTTGTTGAACCTAATCATAGTGAAATCAACGAAATTTCTAATTTATTAAATATAGATGTAGAAAGTATAGAATCTGCACTAGATGAAGAAGAGCGCTCAAGAATAGATGTTGAAGACAATCATACTCTTATACTTATAGATATACCAGTAGACGAAAGTGACTCTAATTCTTCTCATTATACTACAATACCTTTAGGTATTATAATAACTCAGGAAGCTATTATAACAGTTTGTAATGCACAGACTAAGATTTTAAATGACTTTATAGTTGGTCATATTAAAGATTTTTTTACATTTAAAAAAACTCGCTTCTTGCTTCAAATTCTTCACAAAAATGCAGCTTATTACTTGCATTACTTAAGAAAAATAAATAAAATGACAATCATAATAGAGCGAGAAATTTACAAATCTATGAAAAACAAAGAACTAGTACAACTATTGGAATTAGAAAAGTCTTTAGTATACTTCTCTACCTCTTTAAAATCCAATGAGTTAGTCTTAAACAAGATGGTTAGAACTGCTGGTATAAAGAAATATCCAGATGATGAAGACCTCTTAGAAGATGTTATAGTCGAAAATAGACAGGCTCTTGATATGGCTAAAATATATGGAGATATATTGAGTAGAATTATGGATGCTTTCAGTGCAATTATAAGTAATAATCAAAATAATGTTATGCAATTTTTAACAGTAGTTACACTAATTTTCTCAATACCTACAATAATATCAGGATTCTTTGGTATGAATGTTATCAATATGCCATTTTCTGATAATCCAAATGGATTTTGGATAATTATGCTCATTACTTCTATAATATGCATAATAATTACATTTTTTATGTCAAGAAACAAGCTATTATAAAAATTAATAAGAGAAAGCCATTAGAGTTAATTGATTTACATTTACTCCAATGGCTTTTATTTATTTTAAAAACACTCTTTTTATCAGGTTTTTTAATTATCATATTCTTCATCTATACTCATTTCAGTTTCAAGACCTTCTAGCATTGAATCTAAGCTTTCTTTTATGTTCAATATATAAATTGGAACATATTCTTCTTCATCAACTATTTCTTCTTGTAATTTAAATGGTGGAATTAATACTTCATCAAAGTTTATATTTAGTTTAGGGAAATCTTCTATTATTTCTCCACAGTTATCATATTCTTCATCTGCTAGAGAAATATACATATCTAAACTTTTTTTGTAGTAAAGTCCTGCAAGCATATATTCACACTTCTTACTCCCAAATTTAATACCTTCTTTATAATATTTTTCAGCTTCTGCATCATCATTTAATTTTAAATAAATTTGCCCTAAATTATATATTGATTCGACACAACCTTGTGCTCTAGCCTTCTCATACCAGTATTTAGAATTAACATAATCTTTGTAAAACATATCATAAATAAGTCCTACCATGTGTTGAGCATATACATTATTTTCATTAGCAGGTGCGTCAAGCATCATTTTAGATTCTTCTAGTTTTCCTTCTCTAAAATAAATTCTACCTAAATGTATACGTGCATTCATATGATTTTTACTACTTGCCATCTCAAAGTACTTTCTAGCATTTTTAGTATTTCCTAAACTCTCATATATACATCCCAATCTATAGCTAGATTTGGTATCTCCATTTTCAGATGCTTTTTTATACCAACTTATAGCTTCTTCTATGTTATTTAAATCTTCATATATATTCCCTAATTTTATTTGACAAGATACATTATTTGGAATTCTAGAATAATACGAAACTGCTTTTTCTATATCTTGATTTTGATAATATAAGTCTCCAAGATTCTCAAGAGAACTTTTACATCCAACAGCTATAGCATCTTCATAGTACTTTATAGCATTTTCATAATCTTTTTCTTCAAAATATATACCTGCTAAATTGTTTTTAGCTTCTGTTATATCATCTTCTGCTGCCATTTTATAATAAGTCTTTGCTTTTTCTATCTCATTTTCTCTATTATATAAATTTGCAAGTCTATATTTAGAAAGTGTGTGATTTTTTTCTATTGCTTTTTCATAATAATAAATTGCGTCTCCTAATTCTTCTTTTCTATCATATACATATGCAAGTCTATACTCAGATTTTACATCTTCTCTATCTGCACTCTTTTTATAATATCTCTCTGCTTCTTCCAAATTATCATTGATTTCCATAATCATACCTAAGTTAAAACAACCCTTCATATGACCTGACTTATATAATTGCTTATATAGACTTACTGTGGACTTATTGTCCTTCTTCTTTCCATTTAATATTGCTAGATTATATTTCGCATCATCATCTAAAAGTACAGAACCTTTTTTATAATATTCATATGCCTCATCATCTTTTTCTAAAAATGTATACAATACTCCTAGATTAAAACAAGCTTTCCCGAGATTATTATCTGCTGCTTCTTTTAACCACTTTTCGCATCTTATAAAATCTTTCATTTTAAAATGGCATACACCTAAATTATTTTGTGCTTGTAAGTATCCTATAGTAGCTATTTTCTCATACCAGTATATAGCATACTCATATCCATCTAATCTATAATACATATTGCCTAAATCAAATGCAGCATCTTCACTTCCATTCTTATATGCCATTGAATACCATTTTTCTGCTTCTTTAAATTGCTTTTTATTTTCATATATATTTCCCAAAGTATATTGAGATTTTACATAATTATCTAATGCTGCACTTTTATATAATTCTATTGCACTTTCTGTCTTTCCCATCTTTTCAAAAAGAGCTCCCTTAGTATGTATAACTTTTGGGTCACTAGATATATTTTTTATTTTTCTTATAGAAAATTTTGTGTTTTTCATTATTCGCTACCTACCCATTTTATAAAATATATTCTCTCAAACATTATTATACATTATAAACCATAATTAATGCTATAATATTGAATTTTTACCTTTTGTCACTATATTGTAATATTGAATTTTAAATTTTATAATCATTAGATTTTATTATTGAGTTGGTATATAATGTATATATAGGGGGGGACATTTTATGAATTTCAGCAATATTTTTATTCAAGTTGCAGTTTTATTTATAATTATTTTAGTAGGATATTTTGTCAGAAAATTCAACTTATTAGATGAACACTGTACATCTAAACTTTCAAATTTGACAATGACTATTTTTTTACCATCTATGATAATTAGTTCTATGCAGATTAACTTTGATAATAAAATGATACAAAAAATACTACTATTATTATTTATATCTTTAGTTATGTATATAGTTTCTATTATAATTGCTTTTTTGTTAAAATACATTTTAAAATGTGAAGATGCAAAAGACCTGGGGATATATCAGTATATAGTCGTTTTTTCAAATGTAGCTTTCATGGGTTATCCTGTAATTGAAGCAGTTCTAGGCCATGAGGCTATATTCTACACTGCTATTTTTAATCTACCATTTAACTTGTTTTCTTTTACTTTGGGAATTTACTTATTATCTAAAGGGAGCACCACTAAAGGATTTTCAATGAAATCACTTATAAGCCCTGCTACAATAGCAGTAGTTATTGGTTTATTTTTATTTATAACAGGACTTAGATTACCTCAGTTTATAAATGATCCACTTAAGATGTTAGGAAACATGACTACACCAATATCGATGATTATTATTGGTAGTTTGCTTGCTAATTCTTCAGCAATAGATTGTTTTGTAAATAAAAGATTATATCTAGTTACTATTGTAAGATTATTAGTACTTCCTGTGATTATATACTTTATTCTAAAAGGGTGGGTTAATGATAAAATGATTTTAGCTATACCAGTAGTAATTTCTTCTATGCCTGCTGCTGCAAATACTGCTATATTTGCCAATCAATATGACTCTAATGTAACATTAGCCTCACAATGTGTATTTTTTACGACATTATTTTCAATTATATCAATACCTTTTATAAGTATTTTTTTACTATCTTGATTTATTCTTTTATGTATTATATAATAATAGACTCAATAAATTACAAATATAAACAATTTATTATAGTATATTGATGGAATTTTTTCCTAGATATTTGTCAATAATATCTATATGTATGATAGAATAGGAGGCTTAAATATGGATATAGATTTAATCTTTAAAGTAGTATTTGCTATAGTTGCTATAGGCGTTTCTGTAAAAATTATAAAAACCGTTGCTAGTCTAGCTTTTAAGGTAGCTTTGATATTACTAATAATTCTATTTGTATATAGAATGTTTTTATAAATTTTCGATAATAACGTTTTTAAAATATAATAGGGAAGTAATATTAAATTATCTTTAATGAAAATTCTTTATTAATAGATAATCTACTACACTTCTCTATTTTTATTGGAATGAGTTAAATTAAATCTTTATTATATCTTCCCATCATATAAACATCTTCAAATTTTCCATCTCTAATTACAGCATATTTTTTAGTTCCTTCTATTTCAAATCCCAGTTTTTTGTATAAATTTAGCCCCTTTTCATTGTCTACAATTACCTCTAATCCTACTCTCATCAACTTAATCCAATTGTCTGCTATGTCTAAAAGTTGTTCCATAAGCTTTTGACCTACTCCCATACCATGATACTTTTCATCAACAGTTATTCCTAGTTCTGCACTATGTCTTAATCTTGGAGATGGATTCACATGTAAACCAGCAAAACCGATTACATTTTTTTCTCCATCATTATCAATTTCAGCCACAAGCATATAATCATTTTCACCTAGAGAATCTAGCATAGCTATAGTTTTATCCAGTCTATCACTCATTAATGCTAGTGTATTTCTCATAACATTATATGCTCTTCTCATTTCATTAATCGATTGTGCATCTTCCCTTCTTACTGGTCTTATTATTATATCTAATGCTTTACTCATACTGGATTCCCCCTTATATCCCTCATTTTAAATTAATACTTTATAATTTTTATTTTATACTGCTTAAATCTATGTATGCTTCTATCTGAGGTATATATATCATATTATCTTTTATATGTGTACTTCCAAACTCTTTTAGTTCAGTCCCTTCTTTATCTTTAGTTATTTTGTATTTAATTGATTCTTCTCCTTCGTTTACTTCAGCATGAAAAAACATCCCTTCATATTGTTTAAATCTAAAATTAAAATTATCTTTAGTAAGCTTTATTATCATAATATTTTTTACTCCTTATACAATTAATATTTTTAATTATTATTAGTTATACATAAATTGTTTATTCATATGAATATATTATAACTTATCATTTATTTAGTATAAAGCCATAAATATAAATAACTATACCTATGTTACAATCTAACTTTAATTGATATATAA
>NZ_JAGWCT010000037.1:0-38220 GCF_020657815.1 Clostridioides sp. ZZV15-6597
TCAAATGATTAAATCTTTGGGTATAAATATCGGTTCTATAAAAATATTAGGACTTATGATTTCAAATGGACTTATAGTTTTATCTGGTAGTTTGATGGCTCAATTCTTAGGATTCTCAGATGTAAATATGGGTATTGGAACTTTAGTACTTGGAATTGCTTCTATCATAATTGGTATTACATTATTTAAGAAATTCACTTTTATTAAAGATACTACTGCAATAATTGTTGGCTCTTTCATATACCAATTCACTATATACTTTGCAATGAGTTTAGGTATGTTATCAACTGATTTAAAACTGATAACTGCTATAGTTATAATAGCTTTCTTAGCTACTGGTAATTTAAATATCTCACTAAAAAAAAACAAGTGCAAAGCTAGTACCAAAAATAAATCTGAAAAAAGAGGTGTTATAGATGTTACAAATTAAAAATCTTTCAAAGAGTTTCCCAAATCCATACGGTCAACCTAATACTATATTTGAAAATTTATCAATTGACATAGAAGATGGTGAATTTGTAAGTATCATAGGTAGTAATGGAACTGGTAAATCCACTTTATTAAATATAATATCGGGTCTTATAAAAGAATCTTCTGGTCAAGTATTATTAAATAAACACAATCTATCTAATTTAGCTGAACATAGAAGAACTCAAATAGTAAGTAGAGTTTTTCAAGACCCAAGTTTAGGAACTTGTCCTTCTATGACAGTTAGAGAAAACTTATCCTTGGCTCTTAATAAAGGTAAGTTATTGAATCTAAAAAAATGTCTTCGTTATAAAAGAGATTTTCTAGAAAATTTATTAGAAGGAGTTTCTCTGGATTTAAAAAAATACCTAGACGTACAAGTACAATTTTTATCAGGAGGTCAAAGACAATCACTTTCATTAATTATGTCATGCTTAACAAGCCCTTCGGTTTTATTACTTGATGAACATACAGCGGCACTTGACCCAAAGACATCAAATGAAGTAATTGAATTAACTGATAAGATTGTAAGAGAAAAAAATATAACTACCCTTATGGTAACTCACAACTTAAAGCATGCTCTTCAGTATGGAGATAGATTGATAATGCTCCATAAAGGTGAAGTTGTCTTAGATGTAAAGGGAAAAGAAAAAGAAAAATTAACAGTTGAAGAAATATTAGAAAAATTTGAATATGCAGTTTAAAAGTATCTATTATGATAATTTAATTTTAGCTTAGTTACAAATTAGTTTATTTATAAAATAATTTTAAAGTCATAATATTTTTAGCAATACTACAATAATTCATATGAATATATGAACATATATAACAATAAAACTTTTGAGGGGGATATAAAAATGATTAATAAAAAAAGATTGGTAAGTTTAATTTTAGCTGGTGCTCTTGGAGTATCTATGCTTACAGGATGTTCACAAGGTGGAGACTCTGGCAATTCTAAACAAGAAAATAGCTCTAAAGATAAAGAAGTGAAAAAAATTGGTATAACTCAATTGGTTGAACATCCAGCATTAGATGCTACTAAAACAGGATTTGTAAAAGCCTTAGAAAAAAATGGATTTAAAGATGAAGAAAATATTGATATAGATTTCCAAAATGCTCAAAATGATATGCCTACTACACAAAGTATTGCAAGTAAATTTGCATCTGATAAAAAGGATTTAATATTTGCCATATCTACTCCATCTGCTCAAGCAGCGTACAATGCAACTAAGGATATACCTATACTTATAACTGCTGTCAGTGACCCTGTTGCTGCTGGCTTAGTTAAATCAATTGAAAAACCAGGTGGAAATGTATCTGGAACATCAGATTTCGTTTCTGTGGAAAAAGGCTTAGAACTTCTTAAAATATTTGCTCCTAAGGCAAAAACTATAGGAGTTATGTACAATACTAGTGAAGTTAATTCAAAAGTTCAAGTGGATGCTTTAAAAGAATATGCTTCTAAAAATGGTTTTAAAGTTGTTGAAAAAGGGATAACTACTTCAAATGAAGTCAATCAGGGAATTTCTAGTTTAGTTGGTAAGATAGATGTTTTATATGTTCCTACTGACAACTTAGTAGCTTCTTCTATGCCTATAGTTTCTAAAATAGCTACTGAAAATAAGATTCCAGTTATAGCAGCTGAATCTGGTCCAGTTGAAAAAGGTGCTCTTGCTTGTCAAGGTATAAACTATGAAAAGCTTGGTTACAAAACAGGTGAAATGGCTGTTAAAATTTTAAATGGTGAATCAGTTTCTGATATGCCTGTAGCTACATCAGATGATACAGATATCATTGTTAATGAAGATATATTAAAAGCTTTAGGTATGGAAAAACCTTCTAATGAAAATATTTCTTATGTAAAAACTAAACAAGAATAAATATAATAGATTTTTATGAGGGAGTGGTCAAAATGAAGTCCAGTAAGTTGATAAATTTAATTTTAATTGGTGTTCTTAGTGTATCCACCATTACAGGTTGTTCTAAAAATAATGAGGATGATTCAAATAAATCATCTGATAAAAATAATGAAATTAAAAAAATTGGTATTACTCAATTAGTTGAGCATCAAGCTTTAGATGCATCTAGAGAAGGATTCATTAAAGCTCTAGAAGATAATGGATTTAAAGATGGTAAAAACATAGAAATAGATTATCAAAATGCTCAAAATGATATGCCTACTACACAAACTATAGCTAGTAAATTTGTTTCTGATAAAAAAGATTTGATATTTGCTATATCTACTCCATCTGCTCAGGCAGCATACAATGCTACTAAAGATATACCTATACTTATAACTGCTGTAACTGACCCTGTTTCTGCTGGATTTGCAGATTCTTTAGATAAACCAGGTAAAAATGTTTCTGGAACTTCCAATTTTACACCTATTGATAAGAGTTTAAAGGCTCTTGATATACTCATCCCACAAGCAAAGACTATAGGTGTTATATATAATACTAGCGAGGTAAATTCTAAAGTTCAAGTTGATAACTTGAAGAAATATGCAAATGATAAAGGTCTTAAAATTGTTGAAAAAGGAATTAGTTCTTCTAGTGAAATAAATCAAGCAGCTTCTAGTTTAATGGGTAATGTAGATGTTATTTACGCTCCTACAGATAATTTACTTGCATCTTCTATGCCTATAGTTTCTCAACTTGCTACTAAAAACAAAATACCTATAATAGCTGCAGAAGAGGGTATGGTAAAAGGTGGAGCATTGGCTTGCCAAGGTATAGATTATGAAAAATTAGGTTATAAGACTGGTGAGATGGCTGTTAAGATTCTAAAAGGAGAATCTAAAGTTTCAGATATGCCTATAACAAGTTTAGAAGAAACTAATTTAATTATTAATGAAGATACTCTAAAGGCACTTTCTATAGATAAACCTTCTGACGAGAATATAGTTTATATTAAAACTGAAAATAAGTAATTTGACTACTCCAATTAATATAAAATATTAAAACAAAGTAAAATTCAATGAGATTTTTGTATACAATTAATATGCCTGTTTTTATGAGTTTTTCCAAGCATAAAAACAGGCATATATTTTTATTTTAATATATTGTCTATTCAATTTTACATTAATATACTGCTTATCCAAAGATAATATGTAAATACTCTTAACTTATTTATATAAATAAGCTTATTCTTCTATTTTCTTTATTACTCTACATGGATTTCCAACTGCTATAGTATTTGGTGGTATATCTTTTGTCACTACACTTCCTGCACCTATTACCACATTATCACCTATAGTAACTCCTGGAGTTATAATTGCTCCTCCACCTATCCATGCATTATGCCCTATCTTTACAGGTGAGCCATACTCTATTCCTGAAATTCTAAGCTGTGCATCAATTGGATGATAAGCTGTATAAATTTGAACATTTGGAGCTAACATTACATTATCACCGATTTCAATTTTACATACATCTAAAAAAATACAGTCATAATTTGCAAAAAAATTTTCACCTACATGTATATTATATCCATAGTCACACTTTATACTTTGTTCCACATTTATTTTATTACCAACTGAACCAAATAGTTGTCTTAAAATATCTGCTCTCTTTTCATACTCATCTTCCAAAGTATTATTAAATAATCTAGTTAATTTTCTACAATACTCTCTCTCTTTTACTAACAATTCATCATTTGCATAGTAACCTTGACCTGACAACATTTTTTCTTTTTCAGTCATATAATTTACTCCTTTTCGTTGTAATTGTACTTAAAGCAAAATAAATATTCCTGTGGAAAATCTAAATAAATGCTGTCTCCCTTCTCAAATCTCATTTTGTTTTTTTCTAATTCTATTTGAATAGGCATACTTTCACTAGATAAATTATGGTTTCTAGCATATATAGTATATGTAAATGGATTTTCTATGATGTTAATTAATTGAAAACATAACTTGCCATCTAAATTTTCACTAGAATCTAAAACCTTAATATGATGCTCTCTGATTCCCACATATTCTATATTATCACCTATGTTTCCAGTTAATGTCAACTTACATCCCCAATCTGTGGCATAAATAGTATTTTCATCTATTCTATTTAATCGAGATATATTTTTACATCCTGTTATTTTTGCTTCTATAAGATATTTTGGAAACTCAAATAGTTCTTTTTTAGGTCTTTTGGGAAGACCTTCTCCTTTATTATAAACCATAATATCATCACAAACTCGGTAAGCTTCTTCAATATCATGAGTAACAAACAATATATCTCCCTTATAGTCTTTTAACATGTTCATAAGTTCTTTTTCCATATTACTCCTCAAATGATGGTCTAATGCAGAAAAAGGTTCATCTAAAAGTAGTATATCTGGAGATGTAGCTAATGCTCTAGCTAGTGCCACTCTTTGTTGTTGCCCGCCAGATAATTGCCAAGGATATCTCCCCTCAAATCCATTTAATTTAAGTATTTCTAAATATTTCATTATTATTTCCTTTTTTTCATCTTTACTTAACTTTGAAAGACCAAGTTCGATATTTTGGCTTACAGTCATATGTGGAAATAATGCATAATTTTGAAATAAAAAACCAACATTTCTTTCTTGTGTTGATAAATTTATCTTTTTTTCAGAATCAAACAACACTCTTTCATTTAATATAATCTTACCTCTTGTAGGTTTTTCAAGTCCTGCTATACATTTTAATGTCATACTTTTTCCAGAACCAGATTCACCTAAAAATCCTAAAATTCCTTTTTCCTGTTCAATTTTTACTTTTAATTTAAAAGAGGATAAATCTTTTTCAATATCTACATATAAACTCAACTATCTACACCTCTTTCCTATTATTTTCTGCTGGAATTCCGACCAATAATTTAATAATAAAATCATTGCTATAGATATTGCTACAATAATCATAACCCACATCATAGCTTTATTCATATCTCCACCTTCAACTGCAAAAAATATAGCGATTGGCATCGTTTGAGTTTTCCCAGGTATATTTCCAGCTATCATAAGTGTAGCACCAAATTCTCCAAGTGCTCTGGCAAACGACAACACAAGTCCACCTATTATCCCAGGCCAAGCTAATGGTACTGCAATCTTTAAAAAAACTTTCCATTCATTAAGACCTAAGGTTCTAGCAGCAGACAACATATTGTTATCAATTTGTTCAAAAGCTGACCTTGAGGTTCTATACATCATAGGAAAAGATACTACTACTGCTGAGATTACAGTTGCTGTCCAGCTAAATATTAAGGTTTTATCAAAATTCAGTAAAAATTTACCTACAAAGCCATTTTTCCCACATAACAACAATAAAAAGAATCCAACAACTGTGGGTGGCAAAATTAATGGAAGTGTAAATATACCATCTATAAGACCTTTCCACTTACCTCTATAGTTAGCCATAATATATGACACAAATATTCCTATTATAAAAGTTATTATCGTTGACAAAAAAGCTGTCTTAAGTGATATCCATAAAGGTGACCAATCTGTCCCCATTTTTTCCCTCCTTAATTTAAATGGAAATAGTGAAATTAATAAATCTATTAATTTCACTATTTCCATTTTATTATAATATACAATTATTTTCAATTTTCATTTATTTATATACAATTTCGTTTTAATTATATATAAATTATTTTTAAACTTATTCTACTTTTTTATATCCAAATTCCTCAAAAATCTTTTGTCCTGCATCACTTAATAGAAATTCTTCAAATTTCTTAGCAGAATCTGCATTTTTACTAGCTTCAATTACTGCAACTGGATATGTAATAGGTGAATGAATTTTTTCATCTGTTTTTTCAACTACTTTTATTTTATCATTATTCACAGTATCACTAAAGTAAACGAATCCAACATCTGCATTTCCTGATTGTACCCATGCTAAAACTTCTTTTACATCTTTTGCAAACACTAATTTATCTTTTAATGTATCTTTTAAATTTAAATTAGTTAATACTTCATCTGCATATTTACCTGCTGGAACACTTTCAGCTTCTCCAACTGCAATTTTCTTTACTTTATCTGTAGTTAAGTCTTTCATACTAGATACATCGCTACCAGCAGAAGAAATAAGAACTAAATCATTTTTAACTAAATCTTTCATAGTATCAGAAACCAATAACTTTTCTTCATCTAAAGCTTTCATTTGTTTTTGACCTGCTGAAATAAATAAATCACATGGTGCACCTTGTTCTATTTGTTGTTGAAGCGAACCTGATGCTCCGTAGTTAACTGTAAGTTTTACATTGGAATCAACTTTTTTATATTCTTCTTCAATTTTTGCCATTGCTTCTTTTAAACTTGCTGCAGCTGATATGTTTAATTCTACTGCCTCATTACTTTTACTTGTTTGTTCTTCTTTTCCATCATCTTTTGGAC
Organism: Clostridioides sp. ZZV15-6597; assembly: GCF_020657815.1. NCBI lineage: Bacteria > Bacillati > Bacillota > Clostridia > Peptostreptococcales > Peptostreptococcaceae > Clostridioides > Clostridioides sp. ZZV15-6597. The sequence goes on from NZ_JAGWCT010000037.1 coordinate 6,820, forward strand.
TTTCTTTACTACTACATCCAACCGTCCCCAAAGTTAAACATGCAACTAGTCCTAATATTCCCAATATTTTTTTCATAATACTCTCCCTTTTTGTAAATTTGATACATATTTTAATTCGTTTTATCATGTTTTATCATGTTTTGTTATGTATAACTTAATTATATATACCTGCTAATAAATTTTCAAGTAAATTATTTATATTACTTTTAAATATTTTTCTACATTTTTCTTTTTTTAATGTTAAAATAACCTTATATGGAGGTGGATTATGGACTCATTATCATCTTTGACACCTGTTGAAGTAGCTGAACTATTAAAAATAACAAAAAATACTGTATATGAATTAATCAAAAGAGGTGAGCTTCCTTCTTACAAAGTAGGTAAAAAAATAAGAGTTGATATTAAAGATGTTGAAGAATATATCAACAATCAGAAAACTGGTAAAATTAAAGATACACATTTTAACAATAAAAATATAGATATTGATAATAATTATAAAATTATTATTTCTGGTCAAGATGTAATATTAGATATTTTAGCTAGATCTGTTGAAAAAAAATTAGATAGAGCAAATACATTTCGCTCTTATATAGGCAGTTATAATGCTCTATATGAATTGTATAATGGCAGGGTTTCTATAGCATCATCCCATCTATGGGATTTTGAAACAGATGAATATAATAGTACTTTTGTTAAAAAACTGTTACCAGGAATCCCATGTGTACTTATAAATCTAGCTTATAGAATGCAAGGTTTTTACGTTGCTAAAGGAAATCCTAAAGAAATAAAAAATTGGAAGGATTTAACCAGACCAAATATAACACTTGTAAATCGAGAAAAAGGGGCTGGAACTAGAGTTTTGCTCGATGGCAAGCTTAGACTTTTAAATTTTAATGGCACTGATATAAATGGTTATTATAATGAAGAATTATCACATTTAGGCGTAGCAAGCAAGGTTTCTCGTGGTATAGCTGATGTTGGATTGGGCAATGAAAAAGCTGCTCTACAAGTAAACAATATTGACTTTATTCCTCTTCACAAGGAACGCTATGATTTGGTCATAAAAAAAGAAGACTTAAAAAACCCTGTCTACCAAACTATAATTAGTATAATTAATTCAGCTGAATTTAAGGCTGAACTTCAAGGTCTTGGTGGATATGATTTAATTGACACAGGTAAAGTCATAGCAGAAGTTTAAAAATAAAAATCGCAATCTATTTTTACATGATTTATAAATTAATAGTAAGGTAAATTGCGATTTTTATGTATATCAAAAAACTTAACCTATCAAAGGAAACTATACTATTCATCTTAATAGTCATATATAGAATTCAATACACTAAACAGTTAAATATATATTAATATATATTTACATAATAGTATTTTTCCTTAATGTAGATTAACGCGTTATGTGTTTTAAATATGAATAATTCTCCTATCTTGTATACATGTGGTAAAATAAATGAGTTTAATAGGTTATATACAAAGTTGCTTTCTTCTTGTATTTTCTCAACTAACAAATTATTAATAAAATTATCTCTTTCATTTTCAATAACTTCACTCCAATTTATTTTAACTTTTAATATGTATCTTCCTACTAAGTATACACATTCTGCAACAAATAATAACAATACTATATAGTCGGCTCCTCCTGGTTGATATAAACTTCCTGATACTAAGGGTTTAGCAAAAAAGTTATAAAAATTTAAAGTATCTCCTGTATAATCAAAAAATATCAATAGTAATCCCAAAACTCTTAATGCTCTCACATTCAACATGCCTTTTTCTTTATTATTTTTGTTTTTCATATATACTACCTCTCTTTTCGTTAGATTTTGTTATATATAATACTAACTCTTTTATTTGAGGTATAAGTGAATTTAATTGGTAGTTATTTTCATTTTCATAATCGATTAATTCATATTAAACATTTATATTTAATATGAAAAAGGGACTGAATCAAAATAGAGATAAGCCTCTTTTTCATTGTTGAAATGATGAAAATATAGTTGATTTCATACAAAAAAGAGTGCCTCATGAACTAAAAAGTTCATTTTGAGACACCCCCTTGAAATATACAACTAATTTCTATTAATTAATAATACTACTATCTATAAACTTGAAAATTCTATTGAAATATGCTCTACTATCAGAGTCATATCCAGCGACATGTTCAACACCTTCTATAAGCCATAGCTCTTTTTTATTATGTTTGACTAAGTCATACATTGTTTGGCTATTTTGATAATTACAAACAGTGTCTTTTGTTCCATGTATAAATAGTATAGGAACATTACTCTTTTCGATTGCCTTATATGGCTCTACATCACTATACCAAAATCCAGATTTAAATTTATTATACAAATCTCCACATGCTACTACATAATTTACTAATATATTTGGTATATGTTTTTCTATTACTCCCATTCTAATGGCATCCTTCATTTCAGAATATGGAGAATCTAATATATAAAAATCGACCTCTTGACTTTCTGAATTTATAGCTGTATGCATAGTAGCCGTTCCTGCACCCATAGAAAATCCATGGATTCCCAATTTACCATCTGGGAATTTATTTTTTACAAACTTAACCATACTATCTAAATCATATCTCTCATAAAGACCAAATGTGAAATTATCGCCTCCACTGTTACCAGTATTTCTTTGATTGTAAATCAATACATTATAACCTTTATCTAAGTATTCATATGCTATTTTTAACATTTCATAGTGACTACTTCCAATTCCATGAACAACTATAATAGTATTTTTTGTTTTTATATTTGAATTTATAAAAAGACTTTCCAGTTTGTAATTATTAGAACTTTGTATCATTAACTCCTCTGTCTTGTAGTTTTTCAATTTATCTAATGGTTTATCTTTTCTCTCAGAAAATACTTTTACTATATCCTCTTTTTTTATTAACTGTTCTGAGCCAACTGAGCTATCGTACACCAATTTTCCAAATATGTACGATATGATTAATAGTATTAACAGAAATATAACTGACACAACTATTACTTTATTTGTTAAACTAATATAATTTTTAAAACTATTTTTCATATTTATTTACCATTTAATTTTCCTATATTGTGTTTTTTAAAAGTAATACAATCACTACTTATACTACTCTTATGATTTCTATTATACCTATTAATCTACTAAAATTACAAATTATATTTTTTTAATCATTAATATTTATAAGCTATTACCTCATCTAATAAATATTACTATATACTTTATTGACAAGTACTATCTAAATATTCTTCTATATTTTTCTTCTTCCTCTTCTGTGAATACATTAAATACAACTTTTAAATTTTTCTCAGGATTTTCTTTTAACCATAATCTCACCCTATTTACAGCAAGATTAGCTGCTTCTTTTTTTGGATATCCAAATACCCCTGTAGAAATACCACAAAAAACGATATTCTTTATTTCATCAATTTCTCTTATAGTATTTAGAGATGATTTGTAGCAATGTAGTAATTGTTTTTCCTGCTCTTTACTTGGCTGACCACCAGATACAATAGGTCCAACAGTGTGTACTACAAATTTTGCAGGTAGACAATAACCTCTAGTTATTTTAGCATCTCCTGTATATTCTAAATGTCCTTGTTTTTTTATTATTTTGTCACAATCTTCTCTAAGTCTAGGACCTGCACATGAATGTATCTCATTATCTACACATAAATGTAATGGTTGTAGGCATCCCAATAACTTATTATTTGCAGCATTCACTATTGCATCTGCTTTTAAATTAGTTATATTTCCTCTCCATATAGCAATACCTTCCTCTACTTCTTCTATATCATTTACATCTACTAACTCTTTTTCTTCACATTCAATTAACAATAAATTATGTAACATACTCAGTATCTCTGGAGCAATTTCTTTTGGTGGATATACATTAAGAAGTCCTCTAAGTATATCTCTAGGCTTGATTTCATCATTTGATAAATTGTATATTTTAGAAGGAACTTCTTTTGAAAAATATGCAATTAAAGTGTTTATATTTTTCTTTTTTTGTTCGTCAGTTAGAGGTTTGATACTTCTATCAAAATCCTCAAATAAGTTTACATCATCAGCATAATCTCTCCACTTCATAGCTATCTCTCCATTCTTGTATTTTAGAATTATAAAAAATAATTATGTATTATGTACATACTTATTTATTTCTATAAACACTTACATAAATCCTGTTAAAAGTGTAAATTTTTTAATATTAATATATTTAAAGACAAAATATAGAACTATTTTAAGTATTTTATAGAACCCTTTATAGAAATAATATGCTACTTGCTAACACTTTAAACATAAAATTTTTAAATATAATAATTAAAGGCGAAAGCTTCTAAAACTGACACTTTTACACATAAATTTATACACATAAAAACCACTCTAAATGTATATACTCTCTTACCTAGAGTGGTTTTTACGCTAAACAACTTTTAAATTTTGTTGGTATTTATCTATATCTGATTTAGAAGCATATACAAAATGACCATCTGAAACCTCAATCCAACTTGATAACTCATCATTTGAACAAGTATACATACTAGAATTATATTCCACTCTATTTCTTAGCTTAGCATATCTTGGGTCAGGAATAGGAATTGCAGAAAGTAAAGACTTTGTATATGGATGAATAGGATTATTATACAACTCTTCTGAATCTGCTAATTCTACTAATTTTCCATTATGCATAACTCCTATACGGTCACTAATATGTCTCACCATAGATAAATCATGCGCTATAAACAAACAAGTTAAGTTTTTTTCTTGCTGTAACTTTTTAAATAAATTTACTATTTGTGCTTGTATAGATACATCTAAAGAAGCTATAGGTTCATCAGCTATTATAAACTCTGGGTCTACTGAAAGAGCTCGAGCTATACCAATACGTTGTCTTTGTCCACCTGAAAAGTCAGAAGGATACTTATTTGCATAGCTTCTATCAAGTCCAACTAAATTTAACATCTCATAGACTTTATCTAGCCTTTCTGATTTATTTTTACAGACACATTGAATTTTAAGTGGTTCTGAAATTATATCTCCAATTGTCATACGAGGATTTAATGATGAAGTAGAATCTTGAAAAATAATCTGCATACTTTTATTTACATCTTTTTTTACAAATTTATATGCTTTTTTATCTGAGATACAATTTCCCTTATAAATTACCTCTCCACCAGTAGGCTCATGTAACTTTATTATAGTTTTACCAGTTGTAGATTTTCCCGAACCAGATTCTCCTACTAAACCAAATATCTCTCCTTTATATATATCAAAGCTTATATCATCAACTGCTTTTACAGTAGTACTTTTATCCAAATGAAAATATTGTTTTAAATTTTTTATTTCTAGTATTTTTTCTTTATTCATTAGAAATCACCCTTCCACCATTTACCCTAACTGGTATATTTATTTTAGGTGCATCTGGATGCAATAACCAAGTTGCTGCACTGTGTGTATCATTAATTTTAAACATTGGTGGCTCCTTTTCATAATCTATCCTAAGAGCATTTTTATTTCTTACTGCAAATGCATCCCCCTTTGGAGGATTTAATAAATTTGGAGGCATTCCAGGTATATTATACAAATACTCTTCTTGTGAATCTAAAGTAGGTAATGAACCTAATAATCCCCAAGTATATGGATGTCTAGGGTCATAAAATATATCTTCTACTGTTCCTATTTCTACAATCTTACCTGCATACATAACTGCTATCCTATCAGCCATAGTTGCAACTACACCTAAATCATGAGTTATAAATATTATTGATAAACCTATTTTATTTTGTAGTTCTTTTATTAAGTCAATTATCTGAGCTTGTATAGTCACATCCAAGGCTGTTGTAGGCTCATCAGCAATTAATACTTCTGGATTACAAGCCAGTGCTATAGCAATTACTATACGTTGCCTCATTCCTCCTGAAAAATGATGCGGAAATTGTTTAAATCTTTTTTCAGGATTATCTATCCCAACTAATTCAATAAGTTCTATAGCTCTTTTTTTAGCTTCACTTTTACTTATGCCTTGATGGATTACTATAGCTTCAGTTATTTGCTTTCCTATTGATATGGTTGGATTCAAAGATGTCATAGGGTCTTGAAATATCATTGATATATCTCTTCCTCTAATATCTTCCATTTCTTTCTCAGATTTTTTAACTAAGTCCTTTGATTTAAGTAGAACCTCTCCACTTTTGATATATCCATTATATGGAAGTATCTTCATCAAACTTTTACATAATACAGATTTTCCACAACCAGATTCTCCTACTATAGCTAGTGTTTCACCCTTCTTTAGAGTAAAAGACACATCTCTCACAGCTTGTACTTCACCTTCTTCAATTTTAAAGCTTACAGATAGATTATTAACCTCCAATAAATGTTCCAAAAACCATCAACCCCTATGCTATTCAAACCTTAGGGATATATTTTATCCCTAAGGTTTCTAATTAATCTAACTATTATTCTATTGTCCAATCAGCTATGTTCCAGAATATACCTACACCATGATGACCTAAAACTGTATCAGGTGTTAAACCTTTTATATTTGGTTTTCCAACATATATGGCATCTATATAAGCAATAAATGTGTATGGCATATCTTTAGTCATCTCTACTTGGAATTGTTTATATAACTTTAATTTTTCATCTTTATTTTCTGTTTCTCTTGCTTGTTGAAGTATTTTATCTATAGTAGGATTAGAATAAGCATTATAGTTTGCACCTTTATCTGTTCCAAATACTTTATATGTATGGTCATCTGGGTCAAATGGACTTCCCCAACCGATTAAATGTGCATCTTGATTAGCCCAATCTGTTTCAGTTACAACTACAGCTTTAGCATCAACACCTATTTCTTTTAACTGCTGTGCACATATTTTAGCCATATCAACTCTAACTTGGTCACTTTCACCAGCTGTTATTTCAAAAGCTAATTTAGTACCTTCTTTTTCATATATTCCATCAGAACCTAATTTCCAACCTAATTTCTCAATTTCTTGCTTAGCTTTTTCTGGATTATACTCAAATTTCTCTATATCAGGATTATTATATGGTCCCATTTGTAAAGGTGAATATGCTGGTACACCATGTCCCAATAATACACTATCAACTATTGCTTTTCTATCTATTGCATAACTTAAAGCATTTGGTAATCCTTTAGCCTTTTCATCTTTAAAGAATTTAGAATTGAAGTTATATAGTATCCCTCTATAATCTGCAGTCTTCATTATATTTACTTTAAAATTCTTTTCGTCTTTCTCAAAATTAGACATATCTTTAGGAGTTACTTGTGCTAAATCTAATTCGCCTGATTTTAATTGCATTGCTTTAGCTTTGTCATCTGGTACAATCTTAAATACTACTTTATCTAGACCTGGCTCTTTTACAAAATAATCACTATTTTTAACAAGTGTTATACTTTGACCTTTATCCCATTTTTCAAGTTTAAATGGTCCAGTACCTATTGGTTTTTGATTAAATCCATCAGTAGCTATATCCTTACCTTCTAATGCATGTTTTGGTAATATTCCAACTGTTAGATAATCAAGCATTGCTGTATTTGGTGCTTTTAAAGTAATTTTTATAGTAGTATTATTAACTACATCAATTTTTGTTATATCTTCATAATTTGATGCTATTTCAGAAGCATTGTCTGGATTCATTATAGTTTCCATTGTGAATTTAACATCATTTGCTGTAAACTTCTCTCCATCATGCCATTTAACATCATCTCTTAAATTAAACGTATATGTATTTGTTGCTTCATCAAATTTCCAATCTTTTGCTAGACAAGGAACTACTTTATTATTTTCATCATGAGCTGTTAATCCATTAAATATCAATGAATTTATTTCTCCATGTTCATATAGTGCCGGATTTATACTTGTATAGTCATTACTTCCATAAACAAGCACTTTACCATCGTTAGGTTTATCTGTTTTTTTCTCCCCATTTCCTGCACTAGAACAGCCTGCCATTAGACTAAGTATCATTACTAGACTTAAAACTTTTAATTTCTTTAATTTCATGATGCTCCCCCTTTTGCCTTTAATAATAAATATTTTTTAAAGCTTTGACCCCATTTATTTAAATAGATATTTCAAATACCTTAGTATTTGCTTATTTAACACTTGAAACGCTGATTTATAAATTACTTGATTTTTTATTATTGCTCTTTCTTATATAATTACCAATATTAGTTATACAAACCAATGTAGTAACTAAAAATATACCTGGAATTAGGATAACCCACCATCTATTTGAAAGCAGTGCTTCCTCTGATAAAGATAGCATACTTCCCCAAGAAACAATTTCTATTGGCAAACCAATTCCTAAAAAACTCAGTGTTGATTCAGTTCCAATAGCTGCACCTATATTTGTTACTACCATAAACATTATTGATGCAACAAAATTTGGAAGTAAGTGCTGTTTTAATATATAGAAAAATCCTCCACCCATACTTTTAGCTGCTAGTATGTACTCACTATTTCTTATTTGTCTAACTTCAGTCCTTACAATTTTAGATATATTCATCCAGCTTGTTATCCCTATTACGATGGACATAGATATTGGATTTGAATTCCCAAGTATCGCTTGTACAAATATTATAATTAATATTGATGGTATACTAAGTATGATTTCTGTAAATCTCATCATTGCATCATCTACAAGTTCAGATGCTGAACCACTTATGCTACCATAAACAATTCCTATGATAGTTGATATTATTGTCGAAAATATTCCTATAAATAAAGATATTTTTCCTCCATACCATATCATAGAATATATATCTCTTCCCATTGAATCTGTTCCAAAGAAAAAATCTTTACTTGGAGCTAAATTAGAACTTACTAAATCCATATATGTTGGCTCATGTGTCATTATCAAAGATGAAAATACACTTCCAATAACTATAATGGATAAAATGATGATTGATATATATGGTAACTGTTTAAATTTTTCAAACAGAGTTTTTTTTATTTCTATTTGTTCGTCTTCTACTATTGAAATATAATTTTCTCCTACAATCTCAAAATCACTACATTGCGGCTTCATTGTTATCACCTCTATCGTACTTCATTCTAGGGTCTATTTTATTGTTTATAATTTGAGCTAGCATATTTCCAAATACTACTAAAGCCCCTGTTATTAGACATAAAACTAATAACATATTATAATCGTGATACTTTGCACTCTCAAAGCAAAGAGTTCCTAACCCAGGATAAGAAAAAACCTTTTCAACTACATAAGTTCCTCCTAATATGTGAGGTATTGAAATAGCCATAATGCTTATATAGGATGGCATTATATTTCTCAGGCAATGCTTAAAAACAATGGTTCTATTGTTTAAACCTTTTGCTTTACATAGCAATACATAATCTTCCCTTATTTCTTCTAGCAATTTATTTCTTATCATATATGTGTAATACCATAAATGGCTCAATATAAGTACTGTAAGAGGTAATATTAAATGAGATATCCTACTTGATATACTAGATTCCTCTCCCATTGAATAAGCTCCACTACTTGGAAGTATACTTAAATTTATACTGAATATAAGTATAAGAACTAAAGCAACCCAGAATGATGGAATACAGTTGGTTATTGTTCCTAGTTTACATATAATCCTATCTATGAGCTTGTCTTCATGCAATGTACAAAAGATTCCAAGAAGTAATGCTAGCACAAAGGTAAGTATATATCCTGACCCACCTAATATGATAGTGTTTATATAAACATCATTTATAACAGAAGTAACATTTTGCTTATATTTAAATGAAATTCCAAATTCGCCTCTTGATGCATCTGAAATCCATTTTATATATTGACTGTATATTGGTTCGTTTAGACCAAGTTTTTTCATAGCATTTTCTTTCTCTTGAGTACTCATTCTTTCTACACCATCTCCATAGTAAGAAATTAATGGGTCTCCTGGAGCAAGTCTTGCCATATAAAAAACTACAAAAGATAATAAAAACATTACTAAAATAAACTGCAACAACTTTTTAACTATATCCTTTAACAAACCTCTATTCCCCCTTTGTTGCAATAAAAAAAACCACCAAAAGCAAGCGTCAATCGACGTTTAAACCTTCGTGGTTTTATTATCATTAAATAAAAATTAAATTTTAAATATTTATCTATAAACCAATTTTAGCATCATTTATGTTGTGTGTAAACAAACTTTTGAAAAATTGTTAAAATTTCATCAAATTGTTTTATTTTTACCTAAAATAAAATTTTTATGATGTTACGAATCTCTTATTTTATATAATTATTAAGTTTTTTATTATATAATTATTGGTTTTATATTGACTATTTATTAAAACTATATTATATTAGTTTCTATGCAAACTATCTAAGAGGTGATTTTATTGAAAACTAATTATGATTGTTTTAGAATAGCTATGCTTCTCAAAGAACTCTATTCTAAAACAATGTACACAGTGGAAGAAAATTTTAAAGAAAATGGATTGACACATCAACAGATTATAGTTATAAAACTAATAGCTCATAATCAAGAGCTAACAATATCACAACTATGCGATGAGATGTCTTTAGCTAAAGGAACTGTATCAGGTATAGTCAGTAGGTTAGAACAAATTGGCTATGTAGAAAAGTTCAAAAAATATGATGATAAGAGAAATACATATGTTAAATTTACAGAAGATGGACTTGAATTTGCCACAAATTTTAAAAGTAAAATGCAAGAAAGCTTTGATGATATTTTTAAAAATTGTGATGAAAAAGAATTAAATGAATTAGTAAAAAATCTTAGAAATATATTAGCAAAAATAAAGGAGAGATAATTATGAATTTTAAATTAATACTTGCAATAGTGTTTATAACATCAGCTTTAATTTTTTATACTATAGGTGTATTTGGAGAGAGAAAAGCTAAAATTTTAAAAAAGAAACATGTAATTATATTTTGGCTTGGTTTAATATTTGATACTTTAGGAACATTTACAATGAGTAATATAGCTAATAGCCACTCTTTTGAAGTAAAATCTGTATTGTCCCAAAATCTTCATAGTATAACAGGTCTCTTAGCAATTGTGCTTATGCTTTTTCATGCAGGATGGGCTACTTTTGTTTTGTATAAGGATGATGAAGATAAGAAAAAATTCTTCCATAAGTTTAGTATAGTTGTATGGACTATCTGGTTAATTCCATACTTTATAGGTATGTTTATTGGTATGGCTGGATAATAAGTAAAAAAAGTGTGTAAGAAAATGAATATACACTTACACACTTTTTCATATCTATCTATAATGTTTTACTTACTCTTTTACACAACTTCATAAATCCTTATGTATAATTTAAATTTATTAAACACCTAATACTTGAGTTACTCCTGGAACTTCGCTTACCAAAACATTTTCAATAATAGCTTTTATTGTCATAGTTGCTCCTGGACATCCACTACAAGCACCTTGTAATCTAACTAAAACTACTCCATTCTCATTTACATCTATAAGCTCTACATCTCCACCATCTCTTTGTAATACAGGTTTTATCTTTTGTTCAAGCACTTTTTCAACTTGTTCTCTCATAGTTATTCCCCCCAGAAATATTTTTATTACCAAGATTATACCAATGGTTTAAATTTTTGTCCATCTAATGATTTTTTAAATTCTATATTTGCCTCATCAATAACCTTAGTATTCATAAATACATCATAAGCACTACAAGCCAATACCTTAGCTGAATTTATCATAGCTGAAAATCCTATACTTGAACCAGCTGATGCACATGACTGCCATGTATGGCTTGCCACACCAACAGGCCATGCTGCCATTGCAAATTGAGCTACTGGTATCACATAACTTACATCTCCTACATCAGTAGAGCCAGCTAATCCTTTACCTTCTGCTCCATCAGCTATACCATGATGTATATAACTGTCCATAATAGATTTATCATCTTGGAATGCTGTAGCTACACCTAGTCTCTCTTCCTTAGTAAGAGTAGCACATAATTTTTTTGCAAATTCTTCTTCTTCAGGAGTAGTTTTAGGAGGACCAACAAGAATCATATTATTGTATACTAAATCAGTTAAACACTGATTTGGTATATAATCATAAATCCCATCAGTAATTACATACTCCATTTCAGTCTCTGTCATCATAGCTGCTCCTTGTGCCACTTTTATTAGCCTGTCAAGAACATGCTCTGCATCCTTTGCTTTTTTACCTCTTATAAAATACCAACTTTCCGCAAAACCAGGAACTACATTAGGTCTTCCCCCACCATTAGTTATAACATAATGCATTCTTATAGAGTCAATTACATGTTCTCTTAAATAATTTGCTCCTACATTCATAAGTTCAACAGCATCCAATGCACTTCTACCATTATGAGGGGCTTGAGCTGCATGTGCTGTTATTCCCTTAAACTTAAATCTAGCAGATAAATTTGCCAGACTTCCACCTCTCCATGTGGCATTTATATCAAAAGGATGCCATGTAAATGCGCAATCTACATTATCAAAACATCCATTTACACACATTACAGTCTTTCCTCCACCTTCTTCTTCAGCAGGGCAACCGAAATACTTTATTGTTCCATTAAATTTACTTTTTTCCATTAGTTCTTTAATAGAAACGACTGCTCCTACACCTGCTACACCCAATAAATTATGACCACATCCATGTCCAGATTCTCCCTCTACCAATGGATTTTTTTCTGTACTCACAGATTGTGATAGTTCTGGCAAAGCATCATATTCGCCAAGTATTCCAATTACTGGCTTCCCTTCTCCAAAACTTGCTATAAATCCAGTAGGTAAATTGTCTACTTCTTCAATTTCAAATCCTTTTGACTTTAGATATTCCTTTTGAATACTGCTTGCATACTTTTCTTCAAAAGCTAATTCTGGATTTTCCCATATTTTTTTAGATAAATCAATTAATTCTTCTCTTATCTCCTCAATATTATTTATAATATATTCTTTCATAATCTCCTCCACAGATATGTATTTTTGATATGCTTTACAAATTATATTATATACTAACATTCTATTTATTCACAATTTTTTGTTAATTAATTTGATTTATATATTCTTCTATACAATGTATTTTTTCCTTATTTTGTCTCTTCATAAATTCAATGTACTCTCTTTTCCATAGTGTAGTTTCACTATTTTTATTTAATAAGAATTCCAATAAATTAATTTCTTCCATTCTCATATCTTCATAAAATACTACACTTCCCAGTATTGCCAATTCAAATTCACTTAATGAAGCAAATAGCATTAGATAATCATCCCCAAATAAGCACTCAGATTCAAGAATATCAATAAAGTCTTTTTTTGCATTGATGTTTTCCTTTATTATTTTTATTTTTTCAATTATAGAAGTACTCTCTAGTACAGCATTGAATATCGCTCTAAATGAATCATCATCTAATTTATTTTCATCATCAACAATATACTTTTCTAAAGGTTCACTTTCATTCTTACTTACAGTTATCATACTTTTAAAAGTGCCACTTTTTATTGAACTTAGTACAGACTCAATAAATATCTTCTCATATGCTTTTATGTATTTTATCATGGCTTCATCTTCTATATTTAATCTTTCTATCAATACATCAATTGCTTCTTCAAGCAATAAAACTATTTTTTCATTTATTGTACTTTGTTTATCGAGTTCTTCAGAATCATTAAAATCAAAACTATTATTTTCTTCAATAAATTCAACTACATTATTTTCCTCATATACCTTAATTTCACCTTCAAAGATATGATTGTAGATGTTTCTAAATTGTTTTTCTAAAAATTCATATTCATATTCTGAAATTTTCAAATTAGTTGATTCATTGCCTAAAATTGTAGAGAAAATAGAGTTATTTATAATAAGTTCAAATAAGTTTATAAGTATAACATCACAATCTATTTTATAAGTTATTCCATAATCATAAAATAATTTTTCTCTATCTTTCTTTTTAAATAAATTACAAAATCTATTTTCTATATCTATACTCTCAATATAATTTTTTACATAATAAATTCCTTGAATATCCATATCATCTAATGCCAATGGATAATCTATACTCACTGGAATATCATAGGCTTCAAATTTTATACTATAGTTTTTAAAGAAACCAGACAATTCCATTAAAGTATCATTATATGCTATTGAGTTAGTATATAATTTTCTACTTTTCATTAGTTCATAAAATTTTTCTAACTCAAGTAAATCATATTCAAGAATTTTAATGCCTTCTAAATATATATTCTTAATATTTTTAGACGTCAATCCTACAATTCTTTTTTCTATATTTTCAAGTTTACTTACATATGCATCAATAGCATACCAAATTGAAAGCAATAATTTTTCAGCAACTTCAGTCTTTACTGATGTACTTTGACCATTTGTATATTTTTTAATTAAATTTATAAGAATTAAGGATATTTCCTGTTGTATGTTATATACTTCTCTCTCATTTATTACTTTACAATCCATACATTCTTTAAGTAGAGATATTGCATATTGATTTTTTATTAGATTATTTTCGTTTATATTGATGTTGGTTAGATTATTATTTGACATAGTAAGTTTCCCCTCTCATTAGATTAAACTTCTCCAAATTTAAACTTTTTTGCAAATTCCTCTGCTTCCCCTCTTACATTATCCATATTCCCTGTAAATTTTTCATAAAGTTCATCAAGTATTTCTATAATTTCATCATCACAAATTTTATCATCTGTTTCATTTTTTAAGTAATAAAAGATTTCTTGCATATCATTAATAGTCTCTAAATAATCATCCATATTTGTAAACTGTGATGTATATATATTTTCTATTAATTTTTTTGTAACTTTTATCTCCAATTCTATTCTTCCATATCCCTTTAAAGTATCATTTCTTGAAGTTATTATATCTTTTACATCCTCCTCTGAAAGTACTAGACCATAACACTTAGATTCTTTATTAGTTTCAAGCAATTCATTTCTTTCTATTTCCTTTAAATTTTGATGCATAGAACTCAAAATAATAGGTGATATCATTTTAAAATTCTCCTTTTCCATTTTTCTATTGACTTTTAACTTATTTTATGATATATTTAAATTAGTATATATATCAACTCACAAAACTACTTATAATAGTATTATTATAAGTAGTTTTTGTCAACTCAAAATTACTATTTTAATTAAATTTTTCAATAAAAAAATATATCATTACTCAGATATATTTTTTATAACTATTTATTCATTTAATAGTTATTTATAATTAAAATCTAAACAATGATATATTAATTTACTTATCTTTTTTAGCTCTACTTCTGCTTTTCTTTACATTTGAGCAATTTCTACAGGAAGGTGAACAGTATTGAGATTTAGAATTTGTAGGTATATAAATCTTTCCACAATACTTACATTTATTTAAAGATGCAGGTTCACTTGTAATTGCAAATGCATATATAGTTTCAATAGCTGTTTTTAAAGAATTAAATTCCCATGCAATAGTGGGTTTATCTAATTGACTTATAGAAAATCCTATCTTTTGAGGGTTAAACCCTCCAGACATAATAGTCACACTTTCAGTTAATAAGTTAGACATATTTTTATAGACACAAATTTGATTAAAATGTCTACACATATCCTTAGCAAAATTTACAATCCAATCCAATTGTTCTGTATAAAACCTTGAAAATACTAAATCCAAAATCAGTGGTCTTTTTCCAAAAAACTTAGGTGATTCCTCTCGTTTTGATACATCTATACCTCGTTTATATTTTTTAAAGTATACATCTTCATCACTTGCAAATGGGATAAACATATTTACATACTCATCAGTATTCAATATATTCTCTTTTGTAATATAATTCTTTTCAATCATCAGTACTCTTTCTTCACCAACAATATCTCTATTATATACACTTGAATAAATCAATCCTAACAATCCATATTTCTTTACAAATTCAAGTACTTCTTTTTTTAATCTCATTTCTTTAGTTTCTTTTGATATATCTTGTAATGCTTCTTGCCCTATGCGAATTATATCTACTATAATTTCATCTGCAACATCAAATGGATTGTACATAGTAAATACAGCATCTTCTGTTGGTACTATATACAGTTCATCTTCTTCAGTAATTTTATATTCATAATCACTATAGCGAATCCAATCACTAGCAAAATTTCCAATTAATTCTATATTTTTATTCATATTAATAATTTCCTCCCTTTCATAATAATAATTCCCTTTCAATGTAATAGTTAATATTTATTTACTATTACATTTTTAGTTTATTCTATAATTTTCATCATGTCAACTCTTCTTTTTAATTTTATATAACATTAAATCATATAATAACTCTAATTAGCCTAAATATTAATACTAAGCAATAGTAAAATTATAATTAATTTTATCAAAATCTATTTACATTTCTAATTAATATCTTTATAATAATATGTAATATATAAATAATTTTACATATTACATATTATTATAAAGAGAGGTACTCAGAAAATGGATAGAAAACGTGAATTAAAACAACTATACAGGGAAATGAAATTTGACATTGGTGTATTTATGATAAAAAGTGATATTACTAAAAAGATTTATCTTGGAAAAAGCAATGATATAAAAAGCAAGTTTAACTCCCTCAAATTTCAACTTTGTGCTGGGTCATGTATGGTAAGAGATTTAAATAATGATTGGAAAAAATATGGAGAAAAAGCATTTACATTTGAAATTTTAGAACTTATAAAACATGATGATAATAAAACTGAAAAAGATTACTTAGAAGAATTAGATATTTTAGAAATGGTTTGGTTAGAAAAGCTAAAAGAAGATAACTCTTATGAGATTTATTCTTTATAAAAAATACGCATCATATCTTCTTTTTTGATGTGAACATGATAGGATGGAATTGTCATACAATTTTGTGTATGACTCCATTCATCTTGTCATTTATGAGGATAATTGATTCTTATATATGAATAGCTCATGCATTATTTTTTAACATATACAGTTCAATTTTAGTATATAACTTTGATACATAATTTTAATAAAAAAAATCTTCTAATTGATTTTTGTCATAAAATCAACTAGAAGATTTATATAGTTTAATATTTATACACTATATATCACTAAAATATAAGCATTATACTTACTTTTACTATATATTATGTATTCATTTTACTGATAACATTCTATTATTTTGTAGCTTCTAAACATTGCTCTATAACATTCTTATCATTTATACCTATTGCAGTGACTTTATTAGCATTATTTAATACACTCTTATCACTTTTATCTGAAACTAAAACAACAGGAGCGTTTTTAGCCATTGGTGAAGCAACTAAAGCATAAACTAAATCATCTCCACTTGCCACATAAAACTCTTTTGTTTCATTATAAAACTTCTTAATTACATTCTTATTAGTTTCATATCTATCACTACCATCAATTCTTGTTGCTCTATATCTACTTACTATATAATCACTTAGTGCAGATTTTCCTCCAACAGCATATACTGGAACAGGTGAAACACCAAACCATGGGTCTAAATCTGTATCTTCTTCTGCTGAAGCTATATCTTTTGTCAATAAAATAGGAGCACCATCTCTATACGCAACAGATGCAACACTCACTGCGTCAGCTTCATCTTTAAATCCATTTACTAAAAACGTCTTATCACTGCTTTTTATCTTTTCTATTTCAGCTGCAATTTTATAACTTGTATCTACTCTATCTACTCCATCAATTCTTATGACCTGCATTCTTCTCATAAGTAGCATTTTTTCTACATCTTTACTTATAGTATTTTCGCCACCTATTACATATATCTTAGTAACTCTATTAAGCCTTTGTAAAGTGGCTTCTGGTATATCATCCTTATTAGTTAATAAAATTGCTGCATTATTTACCCCTGCAAGACCACTAGCAGAAATACCATCTACCATCGTAGAATCAGAATTGATAAGTACAGCTGTTGTATAATCTTGCTTATCTGCAATAATACCAGCTGTTTCATATTTATCTGTTCCCTGGATATTTTCGATTTTATCTAGTGCATTTGCTGATGTTGGAAAACTAACACTTAATAATAATGCTGAAATACCTAATGCTAATATTCTTTTACTAAACTTCATAAATTACCTCCCTCAAAATAAATATATTTAGTATCAGTATAATATAAATTCGCTTAAAAGTAGTGTAAAAATAGTTACACTTTTTTTATAATTTAAATCACTCTAAATTAGACACATCTCGTCCATTAAAATAACTTCATTCATCCTATAAGCTAAACCATCCCATGTTTTTTTTGACATATCTACAGATGACCTTTTCTCCAAATGAGACAATAGATATTGTATTTTAAAATCTATTGCATTACATAAATTCTTCTCAAAGATAGATAACTCTTCTTCGTTTGGAATACCATCTAAACTCATAGAAGGCAACATTACATATTCTATCTTTCCAGAATCATTAATCTCACTACCAATCCATTCTCTAACGCCAGGAATATCAGTGGTAATTACATCAAGTCCACATGATAAGGCCTCTAAAACTACAACTGGCAACCCTTCATAAAACGATGGTAAAACAAATATATGTGACTTATTAAATAACTCAGCTAAGTCACTTTGGTCTAATTTTCCTAAGAAATTCATTTTAAATGGAGATTGACTTGCAAGCTTAACAATCTCATTATAAGATTCAACATCACTTCCTGTACCTGCAAAATTGACTTCGATTAAATCTTTACGATATACTAGTCCAGATATAGCTTTTATAAATGGAATCAATCCTTTTGATTTGCATATCTTTCCTGCAAATACTATCCTTATCTTATCATTTTTTATTTTATAATTTTTATCATAAAATACACTATCATTATATCCACTACCAATTACAACTACTTTACTGTCGCTTACTCCAAAAGTCTTTATAATATCATCTTTTTGCTTTTTATGAAGAGCAAATATTAAATCCAAATTTTTTATATTTGATATTATATATTCTTTTTCTAAATCGATAGTATTTAACTGTCTTAAGCAAGTCCCATGACAAACAGACATAACTTTAATATCTTTCACAATCTCTCTGACAAATGCAGTTAAAAGATATAAATGATGACATATTATAATATCTGGCTTAAAATCTTCCATAGCTCTGTCTATATTTATTTTAAATTGATGTTTTAATCTATTTAGCATTTCTACATTTAAATCTCTATATCTAGTACTTTCATATGGCATAGAATCACTCATTCCTACAACAGGAAAATTTAGTTCTCCACAATTATACTTTACTGGATAAAAACTTACATCACTTGAAAAACAGTTTACATTGTCATTAACATCTATCCCTGCAATTACAGCTTGCTCATGACCTATTTTTTCAAACCCTTTTATCATACCACACATGTATATTCCACTACCCGTACTATTTGGTTTTTGTGTTATTATATGAAGAATTTTCACTTTTTTACTTACCGCCCCTCTAAAATTAAACAATTTCATATAATCTAATCGTTATATATATCCAGATACAAACAGGAAGAATCATCTTTTACTTTGAATCTTGGAACCTTAATTGCTTTATAGTCATTATCCTCAAAGTCTCTAACTTTATTATGTATATATCCTATGCCAAATTTTTCTGCTATACGTATCAATTCTTCTTCTTTTATGAGGTTATACCTATCACAGGCACTTGTAAAACCATCACTTGTTAACATCAATTGAAAATCTTTTTTTATTTCTAAGTATCCGTATATTGAGTTTTCTACAGCATCCTCATCAAAATCCAATATCCAGTATCCATCTTTAGTATTCTTTTTCAATCTATTGCTTACTATTGTATCCATGACACTTGACTTTATCTCATCAAAAGTCATTTCTTCTAAATTAGAAAGCTTACTCATTTCATCAAACACAGCATTATCAAATTTACAAATAGTTCTATCTTTTATGACTTTAGAATCTCCATTTTTAATAAATAAAGAACAATCTCCTAATAAAAAATACTCTACTTTATTTTCATGAAATTTAATAATAGCTATAGAACTTGATGGTAAATCTAATTTTTCCACCTTTATTCCATTTAATTTCATCTCATACTCTTTTTTAATTTCTATTATCCCACTATTGATAATGCTCTTTAATGATTCTTCTCTATTCATATTTTTATATAAATACTTATTCCACCACTGAACATACCATCTTGCATCACTTTCATTTGATATTAAGTTTTTTCCATTGAGCCCTGTTGCACCATCCAAAACCCATGCTCCAAATGGACTTATACCAACTACATCTTCATTAAATTTAGCTGTACCTTGACTACACAATAGGCTATAGTCTCTTATATTTAAAGCCATATCATCCTCCAAATTGAATATCTAAAAATAAAGTTCTATTTAAAATTATACAGCAAATAAAAAAATCTACAACAAAACTCGTTGTAGATTTTTAATTTAATCAGTATTTATTTTATATTTTTTATACTTTAGTGATGGAATAATCTATTTTTAGTAAATGCCATAACTATATTGTACTTGTTACAAGTTAATATAACATTATCATCACGAATAGAGCCACCTGGTTGTGCTATAAAACTTACTCCACTTCTTTTAGCACGTTCTATATTGTCTCCAAATGGGAAAAATGCATCAGAACCAAGAGCTACTCCTGTTAAAGTTTTAAGCCATTCTCTTTTACCTTCTCCAGTAAGAGGTTCTGGTTTTTCTTCAAATAAATTCTGCCATATACCATCAGCAAGTACATCCATATAATCATCAGAAAGGTATACATCAATAGTATTATCTCTATCTGGACGGCCTATATCTTTTTTAAATTTTAAATTTAATACTTTAGGATGTTGACGAAGATACCAAATATCTGCCTTATTACCTGCAAGTCTAGTACAGTGAATACGTGATTGTTGTCCTGCACCTACTCCTATTACTTGTCCATCTTTAGCATAGCAAACTGAATTTGACTGTGTATATTTTAATGTGATAAGAGCTATAATTAAATCACGCTTTGCATTATCTGTAAAGATTTTATTATCAGTTGGAATATCTTTTAATAAGTCTTCATTTATTAATATTTCGTTTCTACCTTGTTCAAAAGTGATTCCATAAACATCCTTTGTTTCAATAGGTTCAGGAGTATAATTTTCATCAATTTTTACAATATTGTAATTCCCTTTACGCTTTCCTTTTAATATCTCAAGAGCCTCGTCTGTATACCCTGGGGCTATTATACCATCAGAAACTTCTCTCGCTATAATAGTCGCAGTCTCCTTATCACACACATCTGAAAGTGCTATAAAATCTCCATAAGAAGACATTCTATCTGCCCCTCTTGCCATTGCATAAGCACAAGCTAATGGAGAAAGCTCTAAATCATCAACAAAGTATATTTGTTTTAAAGTATCTAATAAAGGTATTCCTACTGCTGCACCTGCTGGACTTACATGTTTAAATGAAGTTGCTGCTGGAAGACCAGTAGCCTCTTTCAATTCTTTTACAAGTTGCCAACTATTAAATGCATCCAAAAAATTTATGTATCCAGGCTTTCCATTTAATACTTCTATAGGAAGTTCTCCATTTTTCATATAAATTTTTGATGGTTTTTGGTTTGGATTACATCCATACTTTAGTTCTAGTTCTTTTGCCATACACTCATCCCTCTCTATAGTAAATTAATCTTGAATTTGACTAATTCCATATTAATTAAATTATTCGTACTAATAAAATTATATGGCATATTTATCCATTAATCAACTATATTTTTTAAAACTCCTATCCCTTCGACTTTACATTCGACTACATCACCATGTTTTAAATATACTTGAGGATTCATTCCCATAGCAACACCTGCTGGAGTTCCAGTTGAAATTATATCTCCTGGCTTTAGAGTCATTCCTCTTGATAAATCACTTATTACAGTAGGTATATCAAATATAAAGTATTCTGTATTAGAATCTTGTCTTACTTCTCCATTTACCACACTACTTATATCTAGTTTTAAAGGATGCTCAAATTCTTCTTTATGTACTATGCAAGGTCCCATAGATGTATGTGTATCTAAACTTTTTCCTCTATACCACTGCACGTGTTTATCTTGAAGTGCTCTTTCACTTATATCATTCATTATTGTATATCCAAATATATATTCATAGGCATCTTCTTTTGATATGTTTATACCTTCTTTTCCTATAATTACTGCAAGTTCTGATTCATAATCCAACTTTTCTACTAAATCTCCATGTAAACTTATCTTATCATCCACTCCAATTGCCTTATCTGCTCTTTTAGAGAAATAAATTGGATAGTCTGGCATAACTACATTTTTTATAACACCATCTGGAATTTCATTGACATGGTCTTTATAGTTTAGACCTAAACATATAATATCTTTTTTAGGTCTTACAATTGGGGAACATAATTTCACTTCTTCTAACTTATAACACTTTGCATTTTCAAATGAATGTTTTTTTATTTTTTCTAAATCTCCAGTAGATACATTTTCAATAAAATCATTCATATCTGTATATAATTTGCTTAATCCCAAACTATTAATTTCATATATACTATTTGTTTCTGAGTTAAATACACCTATATTTTCTTCATTGCCAGTACAGAAAGTTACAAATTTCATTTCTATTCCTCCATTCAATAAGTTGATTAATAATATTTTATTTTTATTAGTTTATATCAATTGTAATAGATAATATATATATGTCAATATATATTTAAAAATAGAGTTCTAAAAAGTACAACAATTCATAAATATCAGAAATTATCAAAAATAAGATAATTAGTAAAAGTAATATAATTATAAGAAGATTATTTTAAAAAACTTTATTTATGCAGATAAATTTTCTATAAAACAAAATAAAAAAAGGTACCCTTAATAAAATAAGCATACCTACACTCTTTCAATATTATTATATCTAGCCATTTTATAGTTATAATATTTTTTATTTAGACAAAAACTCTTGGTAAAACCTATTTACTTATAAACTTTCATTAAATCTTCTCCAATACATATATCTCCGGTTCTTAAAATTTCAACTTTATCTATGTCATAAGAATTGGTTATAACTATAGGAGTTATTACAGATTTAACGCTTTTCTTAATTTTTTCTAAGTCAAATCTTATAAGTTTTTGCCCACAGTAGACTTTATCTCCTGCATTTACTAATACTTCAAATCCATCTCCATTCATCTTTACAGTATCTAATCCTATATGTATTAGTATCTCCAAATCATCTTCACTCTTTATGCATATAGCATGTTTAGATGGCAAAAATACTTGAATTACCTCCCCATCAACAGGAGAAGATACGACTCCTTCTTGTGGTTCTATAGCAATCCCATCACCTAGCATTTTACTAGAAAAAGCACCATCAGGAACATCAGTTATACTTAATACTTTCCCTGTAAGTGGCGATTGTAATACTCCTTTTATATAATTACTTTTTACTTCTTCATTTTTATTTTTTGAGAATAACTTTTTGAACATATTAAATCTCCTCATTCCAACAATTTAAATTGACTTCTCGTGTTATCTACATTATACACTTTAATTCATAAAATATATTACTTGAAATATACTGTATATATTTATTCCAGTAATAATTATAGTCATATACGAGAACATATATTTAACTCTTTTGTCATCCATATTTTTACTAATCGAGGAACCTATAATTCCTCCTAATACTGCTCCTATTATCATAAAAGGTAATCCAGATAAATCATATATACCAAACCCTGTATTTATGAAAACTGTAACTAACTTTGAAATATTAGAAAATAAAATAGTTATAATGGAATTAAACGCAGCTTCTTTAGCTGATAATCCAAATAATATTGTAAACACAGCCACATTTATAGGACCTCCACCTATTCCTAAAAATGAAGATATAACCCCTAAAAAAATGCCAACAATAAAATATGTAATGTTAGTATTAAACTTAACATTTAAACTTTTATCTTTATATAAATAAACCATTACTAACAAAATAATCATTATAATATTTTGAGTTATTTTTATTATAGAAGGATTATTTACATATGAAATAGATAAATCTAATAACCTTTGACCTATAGTACCTCCTAATACTGATGCTCCACCAATTAAAATAAGTCTAAAATTTATTTTAAAAAGTTTTGATTTAATTTGTTTATATACAGAAACAATTGCCATCGATAATACAGTAAATGATGATAACACACTTATTGTCGAAACATCAAATACTCCAATCAAATCTAGCACTGGCTTTATTATTACCCCTCCACCAATACCCGTTATAGCTCCTATAGTTGTTGAAAGTATAGCTATTACAAATAAAATTACATTCATTTAAAATCATCCTAACTAAATTTACTCTGCTCAAAACCCTCTAATTATACATAATTTTTAATCACTTTAACTTAGAATTCTAAATACTAAAATTATTTTAGTATTTGATTTTTATATACTAATACCGATATTTTTTCTAGGTCACTAAAAGTAGACATTAAAAATTCTTTATATCCACAGTAATTGTTACTAGAATCAATATACATAGAATTTTTCATTCTTTTGCATCCACCACCACATATTTTGTAAAAATTACAATTTAAACAAATATTTTCTTTGTCTATATCTTTATGCAAAAATTCTTGCATTTTAGATTTTCTTAAAATATCCAATAAAGTGTTATCTTTTATATTACCTAAATTAAAGTTATCTAGTACATAAAAATCACATGGATATACACTTCCATCAGCCTCTATTACAAATTGTGGTTGGCATTTTCCAATTATCCCACAGGTACTAGGAATTCCTGTAATTAAAATGGATATAAGATTATCAAACAAATTAATACTTATATAATTTCCTTTATTGAACTCATTTTTCCAAAGCTTAAATATTATTTTATAAAAGTATGCAAAATATTTAGGTTCTAAAGAGTACTCTGACTTAGTTTTACAGTCTAAATCATCTAAACAAGGGATAAACTGTATATACTTCACATCATTTGCTTTTATAAAATTAAAAACCTCTTTTGGATTAAGTGCAATCTGATTTGTCAAAACACATAGTATGTTAAAGTCTATTTTGTATGTTTCCAGTAGTTTTTTTGTATTTATTACATCTATATAACTTCCCTTATTATTTGAATATACACGATTTTTATCATGTAAATCTTCTAGTAAATCTAATGATAATCCTACTAAAAAATTATTTTTCTTTAAGAACTCACACCATTGATTGTCAATAAGAGTTCCATTCGTTTGAATAGAGTAGTTTACTGTTATATTTTTTTCCATTTTACTAACATACTCAATAAAATATTGGAAAAATTTTAATCCTGCTAAAGTAGGTTCTCCACCTTGAAAAGCAAATGTAACTCTATCTCCATTATCCAAAATTTCAAATGTATTATTTACTATATTTTTTACAGTGTCCTCCTGCATAATACCATAGGATTTTATTTCTCTTAAATCGCTCACATTTGCATAAAAACAATATTTACATCTCAAATTACATAACGATGAGACTGGTTTAATCAAAACTGATATACTTTTCATTATAAAAAACCTTCTTTTTTATATATTTTTACTTATTTAATGTTTTTTACTTGTTTAATATTTTCTACTTATCATATAATAGTCTATAATATTCTTCTCTTCCTGGATAAGCTCTACCCTCTTCTATTTCTGTTTTCCATCTACTTGAACCTGTCCCTTTTACAGGTCCTTTTAAAAGTGGGTCATTCGTTTCTAACATCCAATTATCAACTTTCTTTCTCAATTCATTTGCTATGTCTTGATAATCTGAATCGTTTATTAGATTATTTTCTTCTAGTGGGTCTTTTCTTAAATCATAAAGTTCTTCTTTATCATTAGGAACATAAAATTTATCTCTAACAGCTTTACCTGATAAACTCAAATGTGAATCAACTGTAATATATACTTTAGGCCCATCTTCAAAATTTCTGACATAGCTATATTCATTAGTCCTTATGCCTCTCATTGGTCTATATTGGTCATGCCATGTCATCTCTGTAAAGAATGAGTCTCTACCTATATCTTCATTTGTTTTTAATAAATTGGCAAAACTTTCTCCATCTATATTCTTAGGAATTTCAGCTTCAATTAAATCTAGTATAGTTGGCAATAAATCAACATTACATAATAGTGCTTCTTTTTTCACATTTTTTTGAGAAGAATTAGGTAATAAAATTATAAGCGCTGTCTCTAATCCTGCTTCTTTTAGCATTCCTTTCGCTCCTGGAAATGCAACTCCATGGTCTGTTGTCAGTATAACAATTGTATTTTTATCTAATCCTGTTTCTTGTAATTTATTGTATATTTTGCCTATTGCCTCATCCAGTACTTTTGCTGAACCATTATATAAAGCTATATCTTTTCTTACATCTTCTGTATCAGGTAAAAACTTAAATACTTCTACTTCATCCAATTTATCTGCATAAGGTTCATATTCATCAAAATCTCTATGTGTTTCAAAAAATCCTACACTTAAGTAAAATGGCTTTTCTTGATTTTCTTTATATTCCTCTAAGAATTTAACTACCTCTTTAGCAACCTTAGGAGCTCTATCCCCTGGAACCGCTATAAAATTATCATATCCTAAGTCATAGGTTGAAGAAAATACTCTATCTTTTATTGGTGGTGCTTCATTTATTGTTTCATGGCTTAGCCCTATTAATGTTGTTTCATATCCGTTTTTTTGTAACTCCATAGGAAGTGTTGTATGTTTAGAATCTATACAAAAACCTAGATGTGCAAGTCCCATTAACCCATTATTATGAGGGTATAATCCAGTTAATATACTTCCTCTACTTGGACTGCATTGAGGTGCTGCACAAAAATAATTATCAAATTGAATTCCTTCTTGAGCTAATTTATTTATACATGGGGTTTCCACATTATATCCATAGTTACTGAATTTTCTACCACTATCATGAGAAATCATAAGTAAAATATTTGGTTTCATTAATACTACCTCTTTCCATTATTTTTTTATATCCTTACTATAAAATGCTACTGTTTCATAAGGTCTTAACTTTAACTTAGGTTCTAAATCTCGCTTTTCATAGTTCCCTATCAAATATGTAAGTGATTTTCCTAAAAATTCCTCACTAATCTCAACTTCAACTTCACAATCATAGAAGTTGTTAAATACTATCAATCTTTCATTTTCTAAGCTTCTAACATAAGCATAAACTTTATCATCATCTAGTAAAATTCCCTTATAGGAGCCTTCAGATATAATATTTAATTGCTTTCTTAAAGATATTAACTTTTGATAGAAATTAAAAATTGACCCTTCTTTAAGTTCCTTTTCAACATTTATCTCTTTATAATTTTCTGCTATTTTAATCCATGGCTTTCCATTTGTAAAACCTGAATTTAATTTGTCTGACCACTGCATAGGTGTACGACTATTATCTCTGGATTTGGACTTTATAATATTCATTATTGTTTCTTTTTCGATTTTATTTTTTAAAAATTCATTATAAGCGTTATGAGTTTCAACATCTAAATAATCATCTATTTTTTCAAAGTTTGGATTTGTCATACCTATTTCTTCACCTTGATATACATACGGAGTTCCTCTTAATAGATGT
The DNA here is from genome assembly GCF_020657815.1 of Clostridioides sp. ZZV15-6597. NCBI lineage: Bacteria > Bacillati > Bacillota > Clostridia > Peptostreptococcales > Peptostreptococcaceae > Clostridioides > Clostridioides sp. ZZV15-6597. The sequence goes on from NZ_JAGWCT010000037.1 coordinate 34,454, forward strand.
ATTGTAGCAGCTAACATTTTTGATGCTTCCACTCTATATTCTTCATTACAAAATCTGCTAATAGCTCTTGGTTGGTCATGATTATTCCAAAATAGTGCATTCCATCCACCACCACTTTCAATCTTTTCTTGCCATTCATTTAAGAGTTTTTTCAGCATCATAAAGTCAAAAGGTATATCGCTCCACTTTTCTCCATTTTTATAATCTACTTTTAAATGGTGAAAATTAAATGTCATTGAAAGCTCTTTTTCTTCTGGAGAAGAATATAAGATACAATTTTCAATAGTTGTTGAAGACATTTCTCCAACAGTTGTTATGCCCTCAACTCTTCCAAAAGTTTCTTTGTTCATTTCTTTAATAAATTCATGGACAATAGGTTTATCTGTATACATTTCTTTTCCTATATTATTTGTAGAATCGTTCAATTCTTCATCTTTACCAATCACATTTATTACATCAAACCTAAACCCCTTAACACCTTTATCTATCCAAAAATTTACAACTTTATATAATTCTTCTCTAACATTAGTATTACGCCAGTTGAGGTCAGCTTGTGTAACATCATATAAGTGTAAGTAGTACTTATCTGTATCTCCAAATTTTCCCCAAGCATTTCCTCCAAATTTAGATTTCCAATTTGTTGGTAGTTGATTATTTTCTTTGCCCTCTCTAATAAAATAGAAATCTTGATACTTTTTATCTCCTGCCAAAGCTTTTTTAAACCATTCATGTTCTGTTGATGTGTGATTTAAGACCATATCCAGCATCAATTCTATATTATATTTTTTACTTTCATCTACTAACTCTTCAAAATCCTCCATAGTTCCAAACATAGAATCTATTGATGTATAGTCAGCAATATCATATCCATTATCCCTTTGTGGAGAAACAAAAAATGGGTTAATCCAAATTATATCTACACCTAATTTATATAAATAAGGTAATTTCTCTCTAATTCCTTTTAAATCTCCTATCCCATCATCATTAGAATCATTAAATGATTTTGGATATATTTGATAAATAACTTTCTTCTTAAAATCCATATGCAAATTTCCCCTCTTTCATTTTTGTCTAGACAAGTTTTATATTTTTATAATAAACCTTTTTTTTGTTAAAATCAATATTTACTCTAAATAAAAAAACATATTCCCTATAATCCTTCCATATTTCCTCTTACTTTTCTGATTTTCCAATAATATACAATTTATCTTTTAGCAATTAAATTTTAAAAATATTTAGGATAACGTTGACATAAAAATTTCTCTATGGTATATTATTTTCAAGATTTGTCTATACAACATCGTATTTTAAGAGGGAGGTAATTTTATGAGCACATTAAAAGAAAATACACATCATAAAGAGCAGGTTGAGCAAATCCTTGAAGCAATTGGGGGAGTAGAGAATATAATCTCTGCAACACACTGTATTACTAGATTAAGATTTGCTCTAAACTCAGAAAGTAAAGTTAATATAAAGCAATTAGAACAAATAGATATAGTGAAAGGAAGCTTTACCTCAAATGGTCAATTTCAAGTTATTATAGGGCCAGGTCTTGTAAATAAAGTTTATGCTACATTAATAGAAATTACTGGACTTAAAGAAGCAACAAAGGCTGAGGTTAAAGAGATTTCTAATAAAAAATTAAATCCACTTCAAAAAGCTATAAAGGTGTTGGCAGATATATTCATTCCTATATTGCCTGCTATAGTTGCCTCTGGTTTGTTGATGGGTATAAATAATCTACTTGCTAACCCAGGAATTTTCTATGAACAACCCTTTTTAGAAGTTCATAGTAATTGGGCTGGTATATCTAATATGATTAATCTTATAGCAAATACTTCTTTTTCATTTTTACCTGCACTAATAGGTTGGTCAGCTGTCAAAAAGTTTGGAGGAAATCCTGTACTTGGTATTGTATTAGGTCTTATTTTAATTAATCCAGATTTAATGCCTGGTGCACAATACTCTAAAACACCTGAAGCTGTTACTTACTGGAATATATTAGGTTTTAATATTGCTAAAATAGGCTATCAAGGACAAGTAATCCCTGTTTTATGTTCTTCTTATCTTTTAGCGACAATCGAAAAGTTCTTAACTAAAAAAATTCCTGAGATGGTTCAGCTTATTTTTGTTGCTCCTCTTACATTGTTAATAACTGGTTTCTTAACATTCTCTATCATAGGACCTATAACAATGTCATTTGCCAATTTAATTACAAGTGGAATTCTTGGATTGTTTGAAATTAATGAAGTACTTGCAGGAGCACTTTTTGGATTCATATTGTCTCCATTAGTTATAACAGGTATGCATCACTTATTCTTAGGTATAAATTTACAAATGATAGGTACTTTAGGATTTGCTACATTATGGCCAATACAAGTTATGGCTAGCCTTGGGCAAGGCGCAGCAGCTTTGACAATGTTTTTTATATTAAAAAATAAAAAAATCAAGGGTGTTGCATTAACAGCTTCAATTTCAGCTTGGTTAGGTATTACTGAACCTGCAATATTTGGTATAAACTTACGTTATCGTTTCCCATTCATAGCATCTATGATAGGTGCAGGTATAGCTGGAGGAGTTGTATCTTACTTTAATGTTAAAGCAAGTTCTATAGGTATATCAGGGTTACCAGCGTTTTTATCTATATTTACAGACCAATGGAGTGTTTACTTCTTAGCAATGGGGCTTTCTATAGCCATTACTTGTATCCTTACATACATATTCTCAAAGAGCAAATACTTTAACAAAGAATTCATAGAAAATTAAATAATATATAGTCTAATAAAAAAAGAGTGTCTAAATATACTGAAACCCAATCATTAGAATTTTGATTCAACAATTGAGGGTACAGTACAAAACAGACACTCTTTTATATAATTAAAGATTTCTTCTTCTTGCAAAATCTACAAATCTAAATGTATCAACTCTATGTCTAGATTCATGATACTGAAATAATCTTGTATCTTCTAAGTAAACTTCACTTCGTATCACTACAACATGTGTATCTGTTCCAACATCTAGCAATATTTTATCTTCTTCTGTAACAGGAGCTACTGTTACTTCTTTATTTGCATAACCTATTTTTAGTTCTAGATTTTTCTCTATATAATTAAATATTGAACTTTGAACTGCTGTTAATGGTATTTCTGGTATTATTTCAGATATAAAGTAATCTTTATCTAAAATAACAGCTTCTCCATTAATTTTTCTAAGTCTTTCAACTGCTATAACCTTAGTTTTTGTGTCTATACCCAGCTTTTTACAAATTTCTAAAGGCATAATCTCCTTTTTATTTTTTAGTACACTTATTTCTGTATCTAAATTTTTATTCTTTTGTAATTCATTGAAACTAATCAACCCTGACCCTTCTATTTCAAATTTATTTATATCTAAAACAATAGCCCCTTTACCTTGTTTTTTTTGTATAAACCCCTTCTCCAATAAAAGCGACTGCGCTTTTCTAATAGTTTCTCTTGATACTCGATATTTTTGAGCAAGCTTTACTTCTGTTGGTAAAAGCTCTCCTACTGCATATACATTATTTCTTATATCTTTCTCTAAATCTAAATATATTTCATAAAATTTCTTCAAGTAAATCACTCTCATTCATAATTAGTTTTAGTTTGTACACTCATCTCATTTTATATAAATATCATATTATGGGCTAAGCTGTCAAATAGTCTTGTTAATCTTTAAAGCAATAAATTACATAAGTAATATAATTAATTTCTTAAAATAATTTCCTACAAAAAAATAAACTCCAAATA
>NZ_JAGWCT010000038.1:0-38151 GCF_020657815.1 Clostridioides sp. ZZV15-6597
GTAGTACATCATGTAAAAAATTAATTAAAATTTTAAAGAAAAATAGGGTTTGTATATTTTTTACAATAAAAATAAGTACACACCTGTCAATTACAAAATAATTTGCTTCTTGAAAGGTATGCACTTACTGTCAAATTCTGTACATGATTTTTTATTACTTTAAATAAATATTTTACTCTTCAACCATAATATCTTCAAATATGAAATCGTGCATTGCATCTAATTCATATTCTTCAAAAGGAATTACATAGCCTGCACTACCAATTTTTCTACCATTTTCAGTAGAAAGAGGGAATTCCATTGATTTTAAGTCTAAGTTTCCAATACTTAAAAGTTTTGTTCCTAGAGAAATTATTTCATTAGGACTCATATTAGTTTTAACGTATGGAAGTATAGTATTAACTAGATTAGGATATTTGGTAACTGGTAAATCCTTAACACCATTTATTAAACTTTGTATAACACTTCTTTGTCTTCTATCTCTCTCATCTGTACTATCATTTTTTCTTATACGAGAAAATGCAAGTGTTTGATATCCATTTAATTTTTGCTCACCTGAACTTCTTATATACTCAAGAGAGCCTTTGTCAGAGCTTTTATTCCATTTGTAAGTTTCAGGTATAAATTTGTTTAATTCTCTTATTTCACTCTTATCAACTGTAACAGTAACCCCTCCTAGAGCATCAACTATATCCATAAAAGAAAAAAAGTCAACTACAGCATAATTCTGTATATCGAGTTGGAAATTTTCTTCTATAGTTTCTATTAATAAATTAGCTTGACCATATACATAAGCATGTGTTAATTTTTGTTCTCCATGTCCTGGTATATTGACATACGTATCTCTATTTAATGAAGTTAATTTAAGACTTTTATTTTTATTATCAATAGTTAATATCATCATGGCATCAGAACGAGAAACTTCTTCACCTGGTCTTGCATCTGTACCTAATAATAATATATTTGTAATATCTTCTTCATTTTTATAGTCATTACTGCTAAGAGCCTCTGTATTTATACTATCATCTTGGATAGTTTTTAATTTAGTAAAAACATATCCATATACACTAACAGGAAATGCTATGACTAAAAGGGCTAGAAATATAACGAACTTTTTGAGTCCTGACAATAATATCCCCTACTTTCTAAATTTTTTAATTACACATAGTTAATTATATTAAAAAATTGTTACATAAGCAATAAAAAACACAATAAATTAGCATAAGTTTGTCATAATATAATTATTTTTATAATATTTTATAGAAGGAAGCGTGTAGTTATTATTAATTTTCTTGGAATATAATTATATAAAGATTTAAATTTTTATAAATTGGTGTATATATTGAAAAAAATATTTTCCTGAATGTAGTTATATCATCTTACAAAAGGTGTAAATTGTAATTTAGAATTTTTGGTGTATAATAGGAATTGAAAAATTAAACTGATAAAAATTAATAAAAAATAATTATAAATTATATAATTTGGGGGAGGAAATGTATGATAAAATTAATAGCAACAGACTTAGATGGAACTTTGTTAGATGAAAAGAGCGAAATAAATCCAGAGTTTTATAAAGTATTTAAAAAATTAAGAGAGAGGGGTATAATGTTTTCTGCTGCAAGTGGCAGGCAGTATCAAAATCTTATAAAAAAATTTGAAGATATAAAAGATGATATGATGTTTATCTCAGAAAATGGAACATTAGTAGTATATAAAGGAAAAGAAATATTATCAAATCCCTTGGATAAAGAGTTAGTAAATGAAATCATAGAGACAACAAGAAGTATAAAAGGGAAAAAAATTGTAATGAGTGGTAAACAATACGCCTATATAGAGAGCAAAGATGAAGCGTTTATAGAAGAAGTTAGTACTTACTATGCAAAGTTTAAAGTTGTAGATGACTTGACTAAAGTAGAAGGTGATATATTAAAGATAGCTATATTTGATTTCAAAGGTGCAGAACATAACAATAGTATCTACTTTGACAAGTTTTCTGATAGAGCTCAAGTATGTATTTCTGGGGTAGAGTGGCTTGATTTAACTGCAAAAGGTGCAAATAAGGGAAGTGCCATAAAAAAAGTACAAAGAATGTTAGATATAAAATATGAAGAAACTATGGTATTTGGTGACCAATTGAATGATGTAGAAATGATGAAGAGTGCTTATCATAGCTATGCCATGGAGAATGCCAATGAGTATTTGAAAGAAATTGCTAGATTTAGAGCAAAAAGAAATACTGAAAATGGTGTTGTAGATAAGATAAAAGAAGTCATAAAAATTGGATAGCCATCTATGATGGGGATCTAAATGAAAAAGATTATTTTAAAGGAATTGAAATAAAGAAATATCAATGTAATTTTCATTAAACAATATTATTAAAATGAAAATTACATTGATATTTGGTAGATATTAGATAACTAATATCTATTTTTTTATAATACTTAATATCTTTTCCTCTATTTGAGATGCATTTTCAGCAGAAATCAAATAAACATATTTACCTGCTTTTTCAACGATAGTATTGTTTGCTATTTCAGAATTGCTTTTTTCTCCATGTCCTTCTCCAAAAGGTGCTTGAATCATGTCTTTTTTATAATTTTCTAGAGTTTTATAGATTTTATTTACATCATCAGTCTTTATGACAATGATATCTTCTAGATATAATTTTTCAGAAGAATTGATTACAAAACCTTGTGTAATGTCTTCTTCCACATCATTAAAATAATTAAATTCTTTTGCATCAAAAATTTTTGATTCTTTTATAAGTAAATCAGAAGACTTTAATGCTTTTTCAATTTTTGATGTAGAAACGTTTTTATAATCGCTACTTGAAGAACAACTAACCATTCCAAAGGATAAGATTATTGAAAAAAACAACATTAAAATTTTTTTCATGAGAAACCTCCAAGTTTTTTTAACTCTATCTTAATTTAGTTTACTACATAATTATATAAAAATAAATGTATTTAATGTTACAGTTTTGATTAATAATGTAATATTTTGATAATAATACCTATTAAGAGGTGATTAGAAATGAGAGTACCAAAACATGTAGGAATTATACCAGATGGAAATAGAAGATGGGCAAGTCAAAATGGAATGACAAAGGATAGAGGATATGAAAGTGGAATAGATCCTGGACTAGAATCTTATAGATTATGTAGAGATTTAGGTTGTGAAGAAGTAACTTTTTATGGGTTTACAACGGATAATACAAGACGTCCATCAGTTCAGACGAAAGCGTTTACAAAAGCATGTATTGATGCAGCAAATATACTAATAGAAGAAGGTGCAGCCTTACTAGTTGTTGGAAACACAAAATCTCCAATGTTCCCAGAAGAATTATTACCATATACAAATCGAATTCAAGCTAAAGAAGGACAGATAAGAGCAAACTTACTGGTAAATTATGGATGGTATTGGGATTTAAATAATATATCAGGAGTAGAAAATGTAAATAAGAATAACATACAGGATTACATACAGTCATTTGATGTGTCAAGACTGGACTTGATAATTAGATGGGGTGGAAGACGTAGATTAAGCGGTTTCCTGCCTGTGCAATCAATTTATGCAGACTTTTATGTTATAGATAATTACTGGCCAGATTTCAAAGGTGATGATATAAAAGATGCCTTTAGTTGGTATGATACACAAGATGTCACTCTAGGTGGATAATTAAGAAATTTCAGTTTTTAGATTGTAGAGTATTTTAAATTATTGAAAAAAAAACTTCTTGGTGGTAAAATAACACTAATAATATGAAAAAATGTAAAAATCTATACCAAGAAGGGTGAAGAAATGTCAAAAAGCAATAATAACAATAATTCAAGAAACAAATCTAAAAATACCAGCCATCTGAACAGAAAAAAAAGAAAAATAAATAAAAAAAAGTTAGTACTACTGATTTGCTTTACAGTGTTATTTTTATTTATTGCATTTAAGGCTACTCAAGGTGTAGTAGCTTTGGTCAAAGGGATGGATAAAAATAATAAAACAAATCAACAACAAAAAGTTGACTCAGAACAATTTGACCTTGGTGATGAAAATGAAAATAAAAACAAAAAATATACTGTATTTATAGATCCAGGTCATGGAGGAAATGATAAAGGAACTCAAAGTAAAACTAGTAACAGATATGAAAAAGACCTCACTTTACAAATTTCAAAGAAATTAGCAAATAAATTAGCTAAGCAAAAAGACATTCAAGTAGTTGTATCTAGAACTGATGATACATATGTATCATTGATGGATAGAGTAAACTTAGCAAAAAATAGCTCTGCGGATGTACTTGTTTCTATACACTTAAATGCAGAAAAAAATGGAAATACAGCAACAGGTATAGAAACATGGTATAGAAATAAAGCTACAGATGGCTCAAAAGAACTTGCACAAACAGTTCAAAGTACAATAGTATCTTATGTTAAAGTAAGGGATAGAGGAATAATTGAAAATAATTTTGAAGTACTTAGAGAATCAAATATGCCAGCTATATTAATAGAGTGTGGTTTTTTAACAACGCCTTCAGAAGAGCAAAAAATAATAAATGAGAAATATCAAGAGCAACTTACAGAGGGAATTGTTCAAGGTATACTTTCATATTTGGATTCTAAGGGAAATAAATAATTTAATTATTATCTGAATGTAAAAATTAAATTAAAAATACAAAGGTGTGAATTATATTAAAAGTATAATTTCATACTAAAAATACTATTTAGATTTAAGAACTATGAAACTACAGACTACTTTATATATGTCTGATTTCATAGTTTTTTTGTCAAAATTAGTTGGTATTTGCAAAAAATAGAGAAATAAAATCGTAGAAATAGAGTTATTTATATGTGATTTTAAGTTAGATTGATTTACTATCAATTGTGCCTTATAATTAATATAGAATATAGAAAAAGTTTGCTCATAAAATAATTTAAAAAATAATATAGGGGAATTTATATGAATAAAAAAAATATAATGAAAATTTGTTGGTTAAATAAAATAGTTTTTATTATAATTGGGATTTTAGGAATAGTTTTACTTACAAGGCATATTGGAATAGACATTAAGAGTCAAATTTTGATTTTATTAATCTTATTTAGCATAAGTATGTTTATTTCATACCTTAAGGTTAAGACATATGAAGATGAAATTAATTTAGATGTCACAAGTAATTCAGATAAACTTATAAACATTACTAAGAATGATAATTTTTTAGAACATATTCAAAGCTATATATTTGCTAATAAGAGAGAAAATTGTGTGTTAGCATGCTTTGATTTATGTAGACTTAAACTTATAAATGATATATATGGTTATAAGCTAGGGGATGAAGTATTAGACAATATCTCAAACAACTTAAAAAATTATTTTGGAAATGAAGCTATTTATGGAAAGTTAAAAAGCGATGTCTTTGTATTAATAATAAAACTTGAAGATAGAGATGAAAAGATTCATAATTTGGTAAACCTTATTAAAAATAAAATTGTGACCTTGAGTCAGATAGATAGTTTTAAAATGAATATAAACATTGAAGCTTCTATTGGTATTTATAAATTTAATAGTAATGAAATTGACATAAAAAAAGCTATAGACAATGCTGATATGGCAAGAATTAAATCAAAAGGATTAAAGCATATAGAATATGTGGAATTTGATGATGCTATGGAAAAAGAAATAAAATCACTTATGAAAATAGAACAAGATTTATTTTTAGCTATTAAAAACAAAGAGTTCATAATTCACTACCAGCCTAAATTTGATTCAAGAACAAATAAAATTATAGGTTCAGAAGCATTAATAAGATGGATTCATCCAACTTTAGGTATGGTTGCTCCAAATAATTTTATACCTATAGCTGAGAAAAGTGGTTTGATAAATAATATTGGTAGATGGGTGATTGAGGAAGTTTTTATTACTATTGATAAGTGGATTTCAGAAGGGATAAATGTTTTACCAGTTTCAATAAATTTATCTAGAGTAGAACTTTATAAGAATGATTTAGTAGATTTTTTTAAGTCAATGTTTGATACATATAATGTTCCTAGAAAACTTGTAGAAATAGAAATAACAGAAACAACAGCTTTAAATGATGTAAAGTTTATTAGTGAGAGACTTTATGAAATTAAATCTCTAGGTATGAATATATCATTGGATGACTTTGGTATAGGTAACTCAAATTTTGTCAATCTTAAGGGGATACCAGTAGATGTTATAAAAATTGATCGGTCACTTATATTAGATATAGTGACTAACTCAAAAACAAAGGTTATGATAAAAGCCATTGTTAATCTTTCGCATGATTTAAATTTAACTGTTATATGTGAAGGTGTAGAGGATATGGAACAAGTTAAAGTTTTAAATGGTATGGGATGTAATTTTATACAAGGTTATGTATTTTCTAAACCAATAGATGAATGTAGTTACAAGGAACTTCTTACTGGAAGAAGTAATATAAGTTTAGAAGAGAGTCTTTTGAAGGAATATATGGCAGTTGAGGAGGTGGAATAATGATTTCAGAAGACGTAGATTATGCAATAAGAATTGTAAGAGCTATATTTAATAATGGAGAAAACAATCCAATAGATGTCAAAACAATATTAAAAAATGAAGATATACCAATATTAACATTATATAAACTACTTAGAAAACTTTGTGCAAATAACTTACTTACTTTTAATAAAGAAGATGGAAAGAAATACATGTTAAATGTATCATTGGATACAATAAGTTTGAGAACGATTGTAGAAATAATAGATGGGAAAATATATATAAATAAATGTACTAGATATGTATCTAATTGTAGTAATTGTTTAAAAGGTTGCAAGGTAAATCAGGAATTACTAGAGATAGAAAAAGAAATCTATAAACTTTTATCAAGAAAATCTATAAGACAGATATTAGAATAATAAATTTTTAGCTTAGCTAATAGTTGGAGGTTTTCAGTTATGGATGATATATCTCAAGATAACTTTCTATTATCTAAAGAGTATGAGAATAGTTTAGATGTAGATACTAAAAAAGCAGGTGGAATATACTATACACCTAAAATCATTGTCGATTATATTGTTAAAAAAACCTTGAGAAATCACGATATAATTAAAAATCCATATCCGAGAATTCTTGACATATCTTGTGGATGTGGAAACTTTCTTTTAGAAGTATATGATATTTTATATGACTTATTTGAAAAAAATATTTATGAATTAAAAAATAAATACGATGAAAATTATTGGAAAATTGATAATATACACAATCATATATTAAACCATTGTATATATGGTGCTGATATTGATGAAAATGCTATAAATATACTAAAAGATAGCTTAAAAAACAAAAAGACAAGAACTGATTTAAAATATGACGATATTAAAATCAACCTATTTTGTTGTGATAGTCTAAAGAAAAACTGGCGATATAAGTTTGATTACATAGTCGGTAATCCTCCGTATATTGGACATAAAAAACTTGAAAAAAAATATAAAAAATTTCTTTTAGAAAAATACAGTGAGGTTTATAAAGATAAAGCTGACTTATATTTTTGTTTTTATAAAAAGATTATAGATATCTTAAAATGTGGAGGAATAGGAAGTGTTATAACTCCAAGGTATTTCTTAGAAAGTTTATCAGGAAAAGATTTGAGAGATTATATTAAGTCAAATGTTAATATTAAAGAAGTAGTAGATTTTTTGGGTGCAAATATATTTAAAAACATAGGTGTTTCTAGTTGCATTCTTACTTTTAATAAAAAAAAATTGAATGATACACCTATAGATATATTTAGAATAAAGAATGAAGATGTATCTATAAATAAATTTAAAACACTAGAAGAACTTTTAAACAGTAGTAAATTTGAATATTTTAATATAAATCAAAACTTGCTTTCTGATGAGTGGATAATTGTAAATAAGGATAATGAATCTTTTTATAATAAAATACAAGAAAAAGGTAAATATAGCCTAGAAGATATAGCTGTAAGCTTTCAAGGTATAATTACAGGATGTGATAAAGCATTTATTTTAAGTGAAGGGGATTCAAAATTAGATTTTGTAGATGAGAAGCTTTTAAAAGATTGGATAAAAAGCAAAAATATAAACAAGTATGTAGTAGAGAAGAGTGAATATAAGCTAATATACTCAAATGATATAGATGATGAGGTTAAAAACAAGAAAATACTTGATGAAATTATAGGTGTATATAAGACAAAATTAGAAAATAGAAGAGAATGTAAAAGTGGAATAAGAAAGTGGTATGAACTTCAATGGGGTAGAGAAAAGCTTTTTTTCGAAAGAAAAAAGATAATGTATCCATATAAATCCAAAGAAAATAGATTTGCTATAGATTATGATAATAATTTTTCAAGTGCAGATGTATATTCTTTTTTCATAAAAGATGAGTATTTAGATAAATTTTCATATGAATATTTAGTTGGAATTTTAAATTCTAGTGTATATGATAAATACTTTAAAATAACAGCCAAAAAAATGAGTAAAAATATATATGATTATTATCCTAATAAGGTTATGAAGATAAGAATTTTTAGAGATAATAATTATGAAGAAATAGAGGATTTATCAAAACAAATAATATCAATTTTATTAAATGAAAAAATAGATAAAGAAAAAGTAGAAAAATTGCAGATAAAAATAGATAAATTAGTAATAGATTCTTTGGGTATATAAATAAACATGGCTATGAAAAAATACGTTGTATGTTAATAATTTATCTAAATTTATAAAGAAAAAGTTAACCATATAAAAAATATTAAAAATATATACTTTTGAATATTTTTTTGATAAAATAAAAATAAATTTGTGCAATTTTATTTTTCTCCAATAACTAAAAGTAGTTTTTTGAATTAATATTTGCTGAGGAATATAAATCAGGAACGCTTTAAATAGTAGGTGATAATATGAAAGGATTAGTTTTAGAAGGTGGAGGAACAAAAGGAGCTTATCAAATAGGCGCATATAAAGCTTTAAGAGAACTTGGTATAGAATTTCAAGGAGTAACAGGAACATCAATTGGGGCTTTAAATGGAGCATATATAATTCAAAATGATATTGAGGTAATGGAAGATATTTGGCTAAACTATGATTATACTCATTTTATGAATATTGACAAAGAAAGCTATGAGAGATTTAAAAATGTAGATTTCACTACGAAAAATATCAATGCAGTTTTTGAACTTATAAATAAAGCCAGAAAAAATGAAGGTATAGATATAAGCCCATTAAGACACTTAATGGAAACTACATTAAATGAAGATATAATAAGAAAATCAAAAAAAGACTTTGGACTTGTTACGGTTTGGTGGGATAAAAAAATTAATCCTCATCCATTGTATATAGAAGATATGCCACAAGGGAGATTGGTTGACTACTTAATTGCTAGTTCTAGTTTGCCTATTTTCCAAACAAATGTAATGGATGATAAATTGTATTTGGATGGAATGTTTTGTGATAATATGCCAATAGGGCTTTTAGAAGATAAAGGATATGAAGATGTTGTTGTAATTAGGTTAATTGATGATTTTCTTGGAAAAATGAACCTAAACAAACATCAGAATATAAATATAAAAACCATAATACCATCAGAATATTTAGGTGGCTCTCTTAATAAAGATAGGGATAATGTAGAAAAAAATATTCGATTAGGATATTTAGATACTATGAAAGCTTATGAAAGATGCGATGGTATTAAATATTACTTTGATGTAGAATATAAGTATGATGAAGAGTATTGTTTTGATAGATTTAGAAGAATGAGTAATGAAACAATACAATGTATTTGTAACTTATTGAATATAAAAAGAGATGTTTCGCTTAGAACTGTTATGGAAAATGTAATACCAAAGCTTGGTGAGACACTTGGTTTACCCAAAAATTTTTCATATAAAGATTTATTTTACTGTGTATATGAGAAAAAACTTGAAGAAAATAGTATAAATAGGGTAAAATTATATGATTTTAACAAGGTTATAGATGTTGTAAATACAAATATTGATTCTAATAAGAATTTAGCATCAAATTTTGAAATTAGACCTAAAATTAGTATTAAAAAGAACAAAAACACAAAATTATTGACAAATTGTATTATAAAAGACTTAAAAAATCAAAGTTAAATAAAAAACAAAAAAAAATTTGTAATTATACTCGAAAAAAGTGTATATTAGTAGTATAATATTTTTGTAGCACTAGTGGGAACAAAAAAGTACCATAGGACAAAAAAGTACCACTAAGTGCCATTAAAGTAAAAAATAGGAAAACAATTTTAAAAAATATAAAATGTTAGGTTTATAGGAGGATTTAAAAAATGGAAAAAGTAGTTAGTATCAAAAATGCAAGTGGATTACATGCTAGACCAGCAGGAATGTTTGTTAAGAAGGCTGCTGAGTTTAAATCAACAGTAGAAGTTGTAGCAAAAGACAAAACTGTAAATGCAAAATCAATCATGGGAATAATGAGTTTAGGTTTAGCTCAAGGAGAAGAATTAAAATTAGTTGTAAATGGAGAAGATGAAGCAGTAGCTTTAGCAGCAATGGTTGAATTAGTTGAAAGTGGATTTGGAGAGTAGATATAATAGTTTCTAAAAATTTGGTATTTATAATCTAATCATTGCTTAGAGTAAAAGTAACAGAGAAACATTAAAAATATACAGACAAAAGTTTGTAAATATTTAGTTTCTTTGTTACTTTCATGTTTATTTAATTAGAAGATTAAGATTATTGTTAATTGGGTATGAAAATACAAATATTTTAAATGATGAAATAAGTAAGATATTTTTAATTATAAATTTGTAATCAAAATACAGAAGATATTTTTAGGAGGTAGGGTTATGGCTTACAAAGGAATAGGAGCTTCTCCTGGTATTGCTTTAGGGAAAGCGTTAGTAGTTGAGCATAGTGAATTAGTAATTGAGAAAAAATCTATAGATAATGTTGAAGCGGAAGTTGCTAAATTAGAAAATGCAGTTGTAGTTTCTAAAGAAGAATTAATAAAAGTTAAGGAAAAGGCTTCTCAAGAATTAGGAGAAGAAGAAGCAGAAATATTTGAAGCACATTTATTAGTTTTAGAAGACCCAGAATTAATTGGTTCTGCAATTGATAAAATCAAAACTGAAAATGTAAATGCAGAATATGCTTTAAATGAAATAAAAGAAATGTTTGTTAGCATGTTTGAGTCTATGGACAATGAATACATGAAAGAAAGAGCAGCAGACATAAAAGACGTTACAAATAGAATACTTAGACATATATTAGGAATCAAAGTTGTTGATTTATCTGCTTTAAGTGAAGAAGTAGTATTAATAGCACATGATTTAACTCCATCAGATACAGCAACTATGAACAAAAAAATGGTTTTAGGATTTTTAACTGATATAGGTGGAAGAACTTCTCATACAGCTATAATGTCTAGAACTTTAGAAATCGCTGCAATCGTTGGACTAAGTGATATAACTTCAAACGTTGAAGATGGAGATTTTGTAGTTTTCAATGGAGATACTGGTGAAGTAATCGTTAATCCAGATGAAGATACTATAAACAAATATACTGAGTTAAAAGCTAAATATGAAGAAGAAAGAAAAGCATTACAATTATTAAAAGGAAAGCAATCAGTAACTCTTGATGGGAAGTATGTGGAATTAGCTGGTAACATAGGAACTCCTAATGATATAGAAGGTCTAATAAAGAATGATGCTGAAGGTGTTGGTCTTTATAGAACAGAATTTTTATATATGGATAGAGATTCTTTCCCAACTGAGGAAATACAATATGAAGCTTACAAAGCTGTATTAGAAGGAATGGAAGGTAAACCTATAGTTATAAGAACATTAGATATAGGTGGAGATAAAGAGTTAAGTTACTTGACTATGGAACCTGAAATGAATCCATTTTTAGGTTACAGAGCAATAAGACTTTGTTTAGATAGAACAGATATATTTAAGACTCAATTAAGAGCGTTATATAGAGCAAGTGTTCATGGAAGATTGAGAATAATGTTCCCTATGATTTCATCTTTAGAAGAATTATTACAAGCTAAAGAAGTTGTAAAAGAAGTGTTAGCAGAACTTGATTCTGAAGGTATAGCTTATGCTAAAGATGTAGAAATCGGTATGATGATAGAAGTACCATCTGCTGCTGTAATATCTGATGTACTTGCTAAACATGTAGATTTCTTCTCAATAGGAACTAATGATTTAATCCAATATACTTGTGCAGTTGATAGAATGAACCAAAAGATAAGCTATCTTTACAATCAATTTAATCCAGCTGTTTTAAGACTTATAAAGACAGTTATAGATAATGCACATAAAGAAGGTAAGTGGGCAGGTATGTGTGGAGAATCTGCTGGAGACCAAAAAATGATACCAATACTTTTAGGTATGGGATTAGACGAGTTTTCTATGTCTCCAATATCAATACTTCCTGCTAGAAAATTAATAACTTCAGTTAAAGAAGCCGATATGAAAAAATTAGCTGATGAAGTACTTAATATGGGTACTGCTGAAGAAATAAAAAGATATATTGAAACAACTTTTAACATGTAATTTATAAAATATATAATATGTAATTTACAAACTTATATTATATAAAATATCCATGTAGATATGTTATAAATAATATGAATAACTCAATAAGTAAAGAAAAGCCATAGTTTATTTTATACGCTATGGCTTTTTTATTATTATAAATTAAAATTTATAATACCTTAATTATAGTTTGTGTTTTTTGTAGACTTATTTTTTAGGTAATTGCACCTGAATATGTATTAATGTTATGTGGATGTACTCTTGAAATATGGTAATATATATTAAGGGTGAATGGTTTAAAGAGTATATATTTAATGGAGGTATACAATTTGAAAATTACAAAAACAAAACTATTTATCATAATTTTACCTGTCTTAGCTTTTGTAATATTATTTTTAAGTACAGAACGTAGCTTAATAGATAATAAGCAGTACAACAAAATATATTCAGATTTGAAAGATACAAAGAGAATAGAAATTTATCATAAGTTTAATAGAGAGGCTGAAAAAAACTATGAACCAATTGTAGTTACAGATGAAAAATTAATAAATGAGATATTAAGTTTTATGAGTAAGGTAACTGATTTTGAGGATAGAGATATGAGTGGGGTAGCTGTAAAGAATCAAAAGATAAGTTTTTATAATAGCAATAATGAGCAAAAAATTATAAACTACTCATATGATAATCTACATAATTTTGGAGAGATTAAATACAATAATGAGAAATTTAACTTACCATATGATTTTTTCAGGTTAATAAACTCTCTTGATGAATTTAAACCTCAAAATACAAAAGTTACTAATGATGTGAATGAACTTTTTAAAAAGTATAGTTGGACACCAAGTTTTCTTATATCGTCTCAAAGAAAAACACTTCCCAACAATTTTAAATATTCATCAGAAAATACAACAGAGAAAATATATTGGGCTTATAATATGGAACTGTCTAAAGATATAGGATTAGATTTTTCTAATTTAAATTCAAATGACATTACTGCTGAGATATATAGCTTAATTGAACCATTACCAGACTCATTTGAACCTTTATTAGATGCTAGAGGAATTGTAATAAGACATGATGGAAGGATTGTAGGAGCATACATTGATTCAGGCAGACATGAAGGAAAGGCTATTAGTTTAAAAAGACATACTTTTAAAGAAGTAAAAAAAGAAGATTTAAATGTGTGGATAGTTGATAACTGTATAGATAAAACTAATTCTCTATATAAGGATATATCAAAAATGAGTAATGAAGATTTAATAAGAATGCATCTTAAGGCTATGGAAGAAAATAATACAAATGAGTTGTTAGCAACTATGGATGTAGAAAGTCAGATAAGTACTTTATTTATTAATTCGGATAATCGCAAACTTTTTAATGATACTAGATTTGAAATGAATTTACCAGATTATATTAATAGCGATACAATTGTATATATAGAAAAAATGGATTTAGGAGAAGAAGAAGAAAAAGATAAAAAAAGTTATAATGTAATATTTGCTAATGATGGGGTAGAAAAGGCTGGTGGAAAATTAGGTTTTTCTGACATTAATATTGATGTTATAAATGATGGTGGAGTGTGGAAAGTATCTGGATTTACGAAATAAATTTAAACTTAAAATTATTAATGTTAAAATTTGATATTGTATTGAAAAATAATTAAAAGTATTTAATAATAGAATTAAGGGTAAAATAAATTAAGAACTTAAGATATTGAATATGAATGTATAATTTTAATGTGATATCCAAATAAATCCTAAATTTAATTTGAGTTTTAATATATATGGTCTAAGGTTTGATTATTAAAGATTTAATTGTAAGTTGTTACAGTTGATGATATTGATGTAGAGATTAAAGTTTAGAATAGAAAGTGCACCTTAAATTTTAAAATGTAAATTTAAAAATGTAAGCTAGTACAATCTAAAAATTATAATCACTCAATAGATTTATGGATTTATTTGTTTATTATAAATAAGTGGGAGTAGATTTTTCTACTCCCACTTTGTATATTATTATTTAATTAAAAAGTAGCACATTAAAATTCTAAGATTAGTTGATATTTCCTGCTTTATTAGCAAATAACTCCTTAATAAGATTGTTTCTAGTAGCTAAATCTCCACTAGAATTATTTGTTTTTTTCATAATTACAGAATAACGCTTTTTATTGATAAAAAATATTAAAATCTTATCATCATCAAAGTTGTATTCTTTGTATCTATCAATAGATTTATAACCTAAATTTAAGATGTCCTTATCTTTTATGCTATCTACATCCAAAACATATGATGGGTCAGCCTTTAGTAATATATTAATTAAACATTTTTCTTCACCAGCACAAAATAAATCAACCTTATTTGATATAGACTTAGATTGTTCTGAAGTTATTTTTACAGGAATAAGATTACTATTGCTATCTCTTAAAAGAGAACCATATGTGTCTTGTTGATATACTAAATTAACTTTTTTCTTAGGAACACTTACCATCTTATCTAAATGTACATAATGATGATTTTCAACAAAGCCTTCATTTAATATTTCAACAAAGTTGTCAATTTTACCTAAACAAAAAGATTCTATAGATTCTTTACAGAATTTATTTGTAAATGGTATAATGTTTACGTTTTCCTCGTCTGTATTCCATGCTATAGCATAATCCAATGAATATACTTCTTCCTCTATATCTGCAAAATTATATTGTACTATGTTTCCTTTCAAAATTACTCGACCTCCATCTTATAATATATTTAATATACTTTATAAAACTTATATTATATTTAAATAATATCATAAATTAAATGAATATGATATAGTAAATGATGAAAAAATTGAAAAAAATAACTATAAATGAGTATTAAATATAAATAGTGTATACTAATGGGATGGAAAATGTCCACTATTAACTTTATTACCCCGCATGTTTATAATTAAATTATTAATATAAAATAGAATCTATCGACAATGAATGGACTTTTAAAAGAACTTAATATAAAATTAATTAAATAAATACTTAAAAATGCTTTACTTTAATGATAAAATCGTATTAAAGGAGGTTAATTTTATGGATATAAAAAATAAAATTAAATCTATGTTTTTGCCAGAAAAAGATGACTATTTAGATGATGAAGAATTTGAGGATGATATAGAAACTAATGAGGATAATTCAGAAGAAGATAATAATGTGCATTTAAATGACTTAAGCAGAGTGAAATATGACTATAGAGAATTAAAAGACATAGAAAATCAAACTGAAGAAATGTGTTTACTAGCAGTAAGGCAAGATGGTACAATAATAGAATTTGTAAAAGATAAGACTGATAGGGTATGTATGGAGGCAGTAAAACAGACTTATAAAGCTCTCAAATACATAACAAATCAAACCGAAGCTATATGTATAGAAGCAGTAAAACAGAATTACAGAGCCTTATATTACATAAATGACAAGACAGAAAATATATTAATTGAGGCTATAAGAAGTGCATCAACTCATGATGTTATGGAAGTTTTTAGATTTGTAGAAGAGCAGACAGAAGAAGTATGCTTAGAATTAATAGAAAGGGCATCAAAAAATGATGTGGCAGAAATATTAAAGGATATAAAAGAGCAAACTCCAACAATATGCTTAGAAGCAGTAAAAAAAGATGGAAAGTCTTTAGCTTATGTTAAGGAACAAAATGATAGTATATGTTTAGAAGCAGTAAAGGAAAACTATAGTGCATTGCCTTGTGTAGAAGAACAGACAGAAGAAATATGTATAGAAGCAGTAAAGCAAAATGATTTTGCCTTGTATTATGTAAATGAACAGACAGAAAAAATATGTATAGAAGCAGTAAGACGAAGTTATATGGCTCTTCAATATGTAAATAAGCAGACAGAAGAAATCTGTTTAGAGGCAGTAAGAAATGATGGAAGATCACTACAATATGTAAAAGAGCAGACAGAGGACATTTGCTTAGAGGCAGTAAGACAGAATGGAAAAGTATTACAATATGTAAAGAAACAGACCGAAGAAATATGTATAGAAGCTATAAGGGGCTCATTTAAAGACTTTGAAATAAAAGAGATATTGAGCTATATAAAGGTACTAACAGAAAAAATATGTGTAGAGGCAGTAAAGCAAAATGGAAATATTCTTAAATATATAGAAGAGCAAACAGAATTAATGTGTATAGAGGCAGTAAAAGAAAATTACAGTGCTATACAATATGTAAAAGAGCAAACAGAAAAAGTTTGCTTGGAAGCAGTAAATCAAAGTTTTGAGGCACTTAAATATGTAAAAGAACAAACAGAGGATGTTTGTTTAAGAGCAGTAAGACAAGATTATAGAATGCTGAAATATGTTAAAAATCAAACAGAAAAGCTATGCTTAGAAGCAGTAAAACAGAATTACAGAGCTTTGGAATATGTAGAAAATCAAACAGAAAAAGTTTGTTTAGAGGCAGTAAAACAGAATAGAAAAGCACTCCAATATGTAAAGCAAAAACAAAGTTAAACATATATATTATGAAAATAAAAGCAAAGCTAAGATATATCATAAAAATAAATATAAAATTAAAGATTTATAATAAAAATAAAAGCACACAACTTATACGCTATAAGTTATGTGCTTTTATGCATATAAAGCTTAATAAAACTCTTTTATTATAACTTTTTTATTATATAAAAAATAACAAAATGATTATATAGGTCTTTTTTTGACCAGTTTTACAATTTCAATAACTAGTTTTGAAAAATATATTGAATTTTCTCAAAAAAGACGCTATTCTATATATGTAAAATTTTTTTCTGGAGGTAATAATGTTTAAGAGATATGCTGATAAAATGACATCTGTTTTAATTTATAAAAATATGATAGATAGCAATGAATCTAGGGTGTATTCTTATGGATTTGAAATATTAATTGCTTTTATAGTTAATATAACGACCATACTACTCTTAGGTTTTTTATTTGGGAAATTTACATATATATTATTTTTTTTAATATGTTACTGTCCAATAAGACAATTTTCTGGAGGGTATCATGCAAATAACTATTTTAGATGTCTATTAACCTTTGTTTTTATAATTTTATCTACAATATTTATTATAGAAAATCTAAATGTAGATTTATTTAAAAATATTATTATGATTATTGCTAGTATTAGTTGGATTGGAATTTGTATTATGTGTCCAGTAGAGCATAAAAGTAATCCTATAAGTGAGGTAGAAAAGTTAACTTATAAAAAAATTGCTATATCTATATCTACAGTAGTCTTGTTAATGACAGTTTCAAGTTTTTCATTAAATGTGTTTATGGATTACTTTATATATAGTGCTTTTGCAATGTTTTGGATTTGTATAATGCTAGTATTAGGTAAATTAAAATCTAAAAAAAGTATAAGTAAAATGTGTATGAGGGAGAATTAAATTATGAAAAAGTTTATTGTGAAAATTATGAAGTGTGCTAGTTCATTAGCACTGAGTACTGCAATTTTGTCAGCAAATAGCACTTGTCCATGGATTATACATCAACCTAAGGTACCAAAAGAAATTAAGAATTTAAAAAAGATAAATTAAAAACAAGCAATTATTCATATGAAATCATTATAAAAAAATATTATGCTTTAATAAATATAAAGCAAGTAAATTACTTACATATAATTATTATAAAAAAGAAATTGTTATACTTTAATAAATATAAAACAAGCAATTATGAACAAATATTTTATGAGCACATAATATACTTTATTTTGTAATGTATAAGTGTGCTAATTTAGGGGGATATAGTGTATCCATTGAAATGACTTACAAGTAGTAAGTCATTTTTGTATTGTATGTATTTTAAGCAAACTGTATGATATAATGAAGGGTAAAGTTTAATTAAAACAGTAAAAAACTTTAGTATAGATAGTAGTTTAGGAGGTAGGTTATGAGTATAATACATAAATTTTCTATGAATGGATATAATATCGTTTTAGATGTGAATGGAGGAGCTGTTCATGTATTAGATGATGTTGCATACGATTTATTAGATTTTTATAAAGACAAAAGTAAAGAAGAAGTGCTAGATATATTAAAATCTAAATATCAAGAAGAAAAAATAAATGAAGCATATGAAGAAATATTAAATTTAGAAAAAGAAGGTCTTTTATATACAGAAGATACATATCAATATCATCCAAGTTTTGTACATAGAGAGCCTGTAGTAAAAGCACTATGTTTAAATGTAGCCCATGATTGTAATTTGAAATGTAAGTATTGTTTTGCTGCTCAAGGGGATTTCGGTGGAGAAAAAGAACTTATGAGTTTTGAAGTTGGTAAAGCAGCAATAGATTATTTGATTGCTAATTCAGGAAGTAGAAAAAACTTAGAGATAGATTTCTTTGGTGGAGAGCCTCTAATGAACTTTGAAGTTGTAAAGCAATTAGTTGAGTATGGAAAAAGTATTGAAAAGGATTATAATAAAAATATAAGATTTACAATAACTACAAATGGTGTGCTGTTAAATGATGAAATTATAGATTATATAAATGAAAATATGCATAATGTAGTTTTAAGTTTAGATGGAAGAAAAGAAGTCAATGATAATATGAGACCAACTTTAAATGACAAAGGTAGTTATGATATTACATTGCCAAGATTTAAAAAACTTGTAGAAGGAAGAGCAAAAGATAAGTATTATTATATAAGAGGTACATTTACAAGAGATAACTTAGATTTTTCTAAAGATGTTATGCATTTTGCAGATTTAGGATTTAAATTAACATCTGTAGAGCCAGTTGTTGGAGATGAAAGTAATCCATATGCACTTAGGGAGGAAGATTTACCAAAGATATTTGATGAATATGAGAAATTTGCTGTAGAGTATGCAGATAGACAATTACAAGGAGATGGATTTAAATTTTTCCATTTTATGATAGATTTAAATCAAGGACCATGTGTAATAAAGAGAATAACTGGATGTGGTGCTGGAAATGAGTATCTTTCTGTAACACCAAGTGGAGACATATACCCATGTCATCAATTTGTTGGAAATGAAGAATTTAAAATGGCAAATATATTGGATAAAGAAATTGTACTTCCAGAAAAGTTAAAAAATACATTTAGAGAAGCTCATGTATATACTAAGGAAGAGTGTAAAAAATGTTGGAATAAGTTCTATTGTTCAGGTGGATGTCATGCCAATGCAATAAATTTCAACAATGATATATCAAAACCATATGAGTTGGGCTGTGAAATGCAAAGAAAGCGTACAGAATGTTCTATTATGATACAAGCAAAATTAATGTTAGAAGGAGCAAATAATTAAATTTATATCTTAGAGGAGTTGTTTATATATGATTAGAGATTATTTAGAAGATAAACCTTTAATTGATGAAAGTGTCTTTGTAGCAAAATCAGCAGATATAATTGGAAATGTTAAAATCGGTAAAGATTCAAGTGTATGGTACAATGCAGTAGTTAGAGGAGATGAAGGGCCAATAACTATTGGAGAAAATACTAATATACAAGATTGTTCAATAGTACATGGAGATGAAAATACTGTAATTGGGAATAATGTGACAGTAGGACATAGGTCAATAGTTCATGGTTGCAAGATTAGTGACAATGTTTTAATTGGAATGGGTTCAATAATACTAGATAATGCTGAAATAGGAGAATACACTTTAATAGGAGCAGGTACATTAATTACATCTAATAAAAAGTTTCCACCAGGAGTTTTAATAATGGGTTCTCCTGGAAAAGTAGTTAGAGAACTTACTGAAGAAGATAAAAAA
Source organism: Clostridioides sp. ZZV15-6597 (assembly GCF_020657815.1). NCBI lineage: Bacteria > Bacillati > Bacillota > Clostridia > Peptostreptococcales > Peptostreptococcaceae > Clostridioides > Clostridioides sp. ZZV15-6597. The sequence continues at coordinate 20,277 of NZ_JAGWCT010000038.1, forward strand.
TATATTGATGAGTCATATCAATGGTATTTAGAAGCAGCACAGAATCAAAAATAATAATTAAAGAGTGGTTGTTTCAAAACATGTTTAAATTTGTTTTGAGGCAACCACTAATTTATTTTAATTTTGAGAAAGCAGTTGTTTAGAATAGGTATGAAATGTCAAAAATAAAAATTAACTGAGTTAAAGAAATTTAATAAAATTACTAGTATATGTGATAAAATTAAATATTAAAGAGGATATAAGATATTATAATATCAATTAGTAAAATAATGTCGTAGGCATAGATAAATTAAGGTGTAAGTTTTTGGGTATACCTATTCTAGGAGTGAAAAAATTTGAGAATAAGTTATAGGAATTTAAAGAGATATAGAGAAATTGGATATATTTTGATAAAGTATGGTTTTAGCTTTATTGTAGAAAGATTAAATATAGAGGGCATAGCATATAAAATACCACTATTTGACCCACCAGAAGAAATAAAAAATATGACAACTGGTGAGAGAATGAAAAGAGTCTTAGAAGAACTAGGACCTACATATGTAAAAATAGGTCAAATATTGAGTACAAGAAAAGACTTGTTAGACCAAGATATAATTGATGAAATATCAAAGCTTAGAGATGATGTAGAGAAGTTTGATTCAAATATAGCCATTGAAATATTTAAAGAAGAAGTAGGATTGAGCATAGAGGAAGTATTCTCAGAATTTAAAGAAGAACCAATAGCAGCAGCTTCAATTGGTCAAGTTTATGAAGGAATACTTAAAACAGGAGAAGAAGTAATTGTAAAAATTCAAAGACCTAATATAGAGAAGATAATAAAATCTGACTTGGAGATTCTTAGAACTATTGCGCATACATTAAAAGACTTAAAAAAAGACTTTAATTTAGACTTAGAACAAATGATAGAAGAATTTCAAACTCAATTAATGAGAGAACTTGACTACAATTTTGAATCTATAAATGCAACTAAATTTTCTAGGATATTTAAAAATAGTGATGAAGTATATATACCAAAAGTATATTCAGAATATAACAGTAAGAGAATCTTAGTAATGGAGAAAGTTAAAGGTACAAAGTTAAGTGATGTAGAAAAAATAAGAAAATTAGGCTACAATACAAAAACTATTGTTGAAATAGGTGTTAGGTCTTTTTTTATACAGGTATTGTCACATGGTTTTTTTCATGCAGACCCACATCCAGGTAATATATTTATAGTTGGTAAAAACAAGATAGCATATATAGACTTTGGAATGATTGGAATTATTGATAACAAAACTTTGAACCAATTAAATGAAATTGCATTAGCTGGTGTAGAAAAAAATGTTGATAAAATAATATACTTGTTAATAGAAATGGATGCATTAAATGGAGAAGCTGATGTTAAAGGTCTTAGACAGGATTTACTGTATCTAATACATTACTATTATGATATCTCTATAGAAAAGATAAATGTGACAGATATATTAAATGAATTGTTTAGATTTTTTAGACAGTATAAGATAATTATGCCTGCACAGTTTGTAACACTTGCAAAGACTATTATAACATTAGAGGGTACAAGTAGAACTTTAAATACAGATTTTTCTCTTGGCTCTATGGGAAAAGAATTTATGAAGCATCATTATAAAAATAAATTCAATCCAAAGAATGTAGTTTTAAACTCAAGACAAAATGTAGAAGAGATATTACTTGATGTAAAAACTATTCCAAAACAGTTAAAAGCAATCTTAAGAAATGTAGAAAGAAATAATATAAAAATGCAAATTGAAGATGTTAAAATGATAAGATTAGAAAATTGTATACTAGAGTTAACGTCTCAAATATCACTGAGTTTAGTGTTAGCATCGATTATAGTAGGTTCTTCACTTATAATTGCATCACCAAATATAGAAAATAATATATGGATAAAATTTACTGCTATAGCAGGGTTCTTTATTTCTTTTATAATAGGGCTATGCTTAGTTATAAGAAGTATTAGGTCAAAATACAAAAAAGATTAGGGGGAATTAAATTTGAAAAAATGGACACTGAAATACAAAGGGAAGATAGAGGAAAGTGAATTTAGCAAAAAACTTAATATTTCCCCGGAAATCTGCCAAATTTTAAAAAATAGAGGTATATATACTGAAAAAGATTCAGAAATATTCATGAATCCATCTTTAGACTATTTAAGAGACCCTTTATTAATGAAAGATATGCAAAAGGCTGTAGATAGAATAAAGTTAGCTATTGATAAAAAAGAAAAAATTTGGATTTATGGGGATTATGATGTTGATGGCGTATCTTCTACTTCTATTTTATGCTTATATTTTAATAGTATAGGATATCATGTGGATTACTATATTCCAAATAGACTAGAAGAAGGATATGGTATAAATGAAGATGCTATAAAGCTTATAAGCTCTAGGGGATGTGATTTGATTATAAGTGTTGATTGTGGAATTACATCAGTATCTGAGGTTAATCTAGCAAATAATTTGGGTATAGATGTTATAATAACAGACCATCATGAATGCCAAAATGAAATTCCCTCAGCTTTTGCAGTAATAAATCCAAAGCAAGAAGATTGTAACTATCCATTTGATGCACTATGTGGATGTGGTGTAGCATTTAAAATGATACAAGCACTTACTCCAAAAGAAGATTTTAAGGCTAGCATGTACGATTATTTAGAAATAGTAACATTGGCAACTATTTGTGATATTGTTCCACTTGTGGATGAAAATAGAATAATTGTAAAAAATGGTTTAAAATTAATGAAAGAAGGCAAAAATATTGGATTAAGAGAGCTTATAAAAGTTTGTGGTGTAGAAAGTGATAAAATAGGTTCTTCTCATATAGGTTTTGCAATTGGGCCTAGAATAAATGCATCAGGACGTTTAGGATATTCTTATTTGGGTGTTGAGTTATTTACTACTCAATCTAAAGATGAAGCTGTTGAAATAGCTAATATATTGGAAGAAAAAAATAACGAAAGACAGATGATAGAGGCTCAGATGTATCATGAAGCTGAGGAAATGTTAAAGTCTAATAGCAGATATAATGATGATAAAGTATTAGTTCTAGCTAAAGAAGGTTGGCAACATGGAATAATAGGAATTGTAGCATCTAAGTTGACTGAAAAATACTACAAACCAACGATTCTTTTAGGTGTAGAACATGGAGAAGCTACTGGCTCAGCAAGGTCAATAAAAGGATTTAATATATTTGAGGCTCTTGTAAAGTGCAAAGACTTAATGACTAAGTTTGGTGGGCATGAACAAGCAGCGGGATTGTCTTTAAATTCAGAAAATGTGGAAGCTTTGGCTAATGAAATAAATAAGTTTGCAGATTATAATTTGACTGAAGATGATATGATAGAAAATGTAAATGTTGAATTTGAACTACAAGAAAATGTAATAAGTTTAAATCTTGTGGAGGAATTACATAAATTAGAACCATTTGGATTAAATAATCCTAATCCTAGATTTATAGTTAGAAATTATATTCTAAAAGATTTAAAAATCATAGGTAAAAATCAACAACATTTGAAATTAAGCGTAGAAAATGAAAAGTGCTATGAATGTATAGGGTTCAATATGAGTCATTTAAAATCATTGTATAAGGTAGGAGATAAAGTCGATGTATTGTTCCAACTAGATGAAAATAACTATATGGGAAATAGGAAAGTGCAGTTTTTACTTAAAGATATTAGATTAGCTCGACCTAAAAGTGCAAGTAATGACAAACTTTCGCTAAAATTAATGTCAAAAATAATACCAAAAGATTCACAAAGCTTGTATAATATATCTGAGTCTGGTTTTGAATTGTTTGATGGAAATACAGATATAAATATATTTGATTATTTTGAACAAGAGACATTGATAATATCTAATTCTATAAATGGATTCTATAGAGCCATATCAGATGTATCACTCATAGACTTGGATTTTAACATAAATTACAATATTATTGAAGATATTAACAAAAATACTGATAAATTAGAGCTTATATTTTCTCCTAATATTGATAAAATAGACTTAAAAAGATATAATAATATTATTCTTTATGATTATTTATACAATAAAGGCGAATATTCGTATATATATGAGAATAAAAGAGAAGAAAGTGAAATTATAAAATATTATAATAAAACAGACCTATTATATTTAAAGAATGTAGTTAGTAATATAGTTCCATCAAGAGATGAATTTATAACAATTTATAAACAAGCACTTATAAAAAAAGAAATTGATTTAGATATGGTAAATATAAAGGGAACTTTTAATGTAATTCCATTAAAGTTTTTTACGATATTGAATGTGTTTAGAGAATTAAATTTACTTGACTTTAATTTAAATTATGAAAAAAATTCTGTACTCATAAGAATATTGCCAAAACCACAGAAAAAATTAGATTTAAATGAGAGTTTAATACTCAATAATCTAAAAAAATTAGAAAAACAATACAATAGCAGTTATTAGGAGGCGTTTCCCATGGATTTAAAAAACTTTATAAGGAATATTGATGATTTCCCAAAGCCAGGTATAGATTTTAAAGATGTTACAACTCTATTTAAAGATGGAGAGGCATTTAAATATGCAGTAGATTCTATGGCTGAAGAATTGAAAAGCAAAGGTGTGGATTTAGTAGTAGGGCCAGAAGCAAGAGGATTTTTGATGGGTACACCTGTAGCATATGCATTAGGAGTAGGATTTATTCCAATTAGAAAACCTGGAAAGTTACCTGGAGAAGTTGAGAGTTATGAGTATGGATTAGAGTATGGTACGGATACTTTAGAAATACATAAAGATGCAATTAAAAAAGGTCAAAAAGTGGCAATAGTAGACGATTTATTGGCTACTGGTGGAACTATGGAAGCTGCTGCTAAGCTTGTAGAAAAATTAGGTGGAGAAGTAGTTTCTATGCAATTTTTAATTGAGCTAGAATTCTTAAATGGGAGAGAAAAGTTATCTAACTATGATGTTAATTCTCTTATAAAATACTAGTACTTTTACAATAGTTGGTATAGCACCAACTATTTTCATATATATTAAAATTTTATACAAAATAGGTGGTTATATGCATGGTAAAGAATTACAAGAAATAATTGAAAAGATAAAAGTTTATGCACCTAATGCAAATTTTGAAAAGGTTGAAAAAGCCTACAATCTTGCAAAAAAAGCGCATGATGGACAATATAGAAAATCTGGGGAACCATACTTTATTCATCCATTGGCAGTGGCAAATATTTTAATAGAGATGGAATTAGATATTGAAACTATAACAGCAGGTTTGCTTCATGATGTTGTAGAAGATACAGAATATACCTATGAAGACATAACAAAAGAATTTGGGAAAGAAGTAGCGGATTTAGTTGATGGAGTAACAAAACTTGGTCAGATAAAATATCGTTCAAAAGAAGAAACTCAATCTGAAAATTTAAGAAAAATGTTTCTAGCAATGGCAAAAGATATAAGGGTTATACTTATAAAGCTTGCTGATAGATTGCATAATATGAGAACATTAAAATACATGCCTCCAGAAAAAGCAAAGTATAAAGCAAAAGAAACACTAGAGATTTATGGAGGTATAGCCCACAGATTAGGTATATCTAAGATAAAGTGGGAACTAGAAGACAGAGCATTAAGGTTTATGGACCCAGAAGGGTACTATGAATTAGTTGATAGAGTGTCAATGAAGAGAAGTCAAAGAGAAGACTATATACAAGGGATTGTTGAGCTTCTTAAAGATAAGTTTAAAGATTTAAGTATACCATGTGATGTATATGGTAGACCAAAGCATTTTTACAGCATTTATAGAAAAATGCAGAAAAAACACAAGACTTTTGAAGAAATTTTTGATTTAACAGCCGTAAGAATACTAGTAGATAATGTAAAAGACTGTTATGCTGTACTTGGTATAGTTCATACATTATGGAGACCTATTCCAGGTAGATTTAAAGACTATATAGCAATGCCAAAGCCAAATATGTACCAATCATTACACACTACTGTTGTAGGGCCTGATGGAGAGCCTTTAGAGATACAAATAAGGACTCATGAAATGCATAATATAGCAGAAAATGGTATTGCAGCACACTGGAAATATAAAGAAGGTATTTCTGGCAAAGAAGTAAAAGTTGAAGAGAAACTTCAGTGGTTAAGACAAATGATGGAGTGGGAAAAAGATTTAAAAGACCCACAAGAATTTATGGATGCACTTAAAGAAGATGTATTTAATAGTCAGGTTTATGTATTTACTCCACGAGGAGATGTAATTGAATTACCAGCAGAATCAACTCCTATAGATTTTGCCTATAGAGTTCATACAAATGTAGGAAATAAATGTGTTGGAGCAAAAATTGACGGAAGAATAGTACCTATTGATTATAAGCTTCAAAATGGTAATATTGTTGAAGTACTTACATCATCTAATTCTAATGGTCCAAGTCGAGACTGGCTTAACATAGTAAAAACACCAAATGCAAAGAGTAGAATTAGACAATTTTTCAAGAAAGAAAGAAGAGAAGAAAATGTTGACCGTGGGAATACCATATTAGAAAGAGAATTTAAGAAACATGATATACCACAGAAAGACCCTCTTGTTGAAAAATACATGGCACTAGTTGCCAAGAAATTTAATCAGCCAAGTGTTGAAGATTTAGTTGCAACTGTAGGTTATGGTGGTATAATGTCATCTCAAGTTGTATCTAAAGTAAAAGATTTGTATTTAAAAGAAATTAAAAAAGTAAAAAAAGAACAACAGATGCAAGAAGAAGATTTAAATAAACACAATATGAGTGAAACAGAATACAGCAAAAAGAGAAAGAAAAATTCATCACAAGGTATTATAGTAAAAGGACTTGATAATATCTTAGTAAGGTTTGCTAAATGTTGTAATCCACTTCCAGGAGATGAGATTGTGGGGTATATCACTAAAGGTAGAGGTGTAGCTATACACAGAGCGGATTGTCCAAATGCAAATAATAATGGAGATTTCTTCCAAAATAGATTAGTGGAAGTTTCATGGAGTTCAGCAGGTAAAGGCAAGTTTGAAGCTGAGATTCAAATAAAGGCTGCTGACAGAAGAGGAATTGTTAATGAAATAACTCATATTGTTGCAATGGATAAACTTAGCTTAAATGGAATAAATGCAAGAAAAGGAAAAGATAGTATTGTAAGTATAAATCTACTTGTAGAAGTTAATGACACGGAGGAATTGAAAATTCTAATGAAAAAATTAAAAGCAATTCCTGGTGTAGAAAGTATTTATAGAATGACAAATTAGAGTTAAAATAATAGGGAGGAAAATATGAGAGCAGTAGTACAAAGAGTATCTTCATCTAAAGTTACAGTAGATGAAAACATTATAGGTCAAGTAAATAAGGGGTTGCTAGTACTGTTGGGAGTAACTCATGATGATAAATCAAGTGATGTAGACTACATGATTGATAAAATATTAAACCTAAGAATTTTTGAAGATGAAAATGATAAGATGAATTTATCTCTAATGGACATAGGTGGAGAACTTTTAGTAGTATCTCAATTTACTTTATATGGAGACTGTAGAAAAGGAAGAAGACCTGGATTTAGTAACGCAGCTAGACCAGAGCTTGCAAATGATTTGTATGAAGAATTTGTAAAAAAAGCCAAAGATAAAGGTGTAACAGTAGGTACAGGTCAATTTGGAGCTCATATGATGGTAGAATTAACTAATGATGGACCAGTAACAATACTATTAGACTCAAGTAAATCTTTTTAAGGGGGAAAACTTTAATGGTTATAAAAAAATTTGTAGATAGTTATTTTGGAGTAAACACTTATGTATTAGGTGATGAAAAAACTAAAAAATGTGTAGTTATAGACCCAGGAGGAAGTTTAGTAGATACATTAAGCTTTGTAAAAGAAAATGGATTGAATGTTGAATATATAATTCTTACTCATGGACATGGTGACCATATAGGGTATGTTAAAGATATTAAAGAGAAGACTGGAGCTAAGGTAGTTGCACATATTGATGAAAAAGAATTATTAAATGATAAAAATAAAAACTTAAGTTATACAATGAGATGTGGTGCACAAGAATTTGATGCAGATATATATGTAAATGATAAAGATAAGCTTGAACTTGGTGAATTAAAAATGACTTTCTTGCATACTCCAGGTCATACACAAGGGTGTATGTGTATAAGAGTTGAAGATGACATGTTCACAGGAGATACGTTGTTTGCTGGAAGTATTGGTAGAACTGATTTATATAGTGGAGATTTCCACCAAATGGAGAAATCACTTAAAAAATTATGTAAATATGAAGATGCTGTTAGAGTATACCCTGGTCATGGACCAACTAGTACTCTAGGTGTTGAAAAGAAGACAAATCCTTACATGTAATTTTATATTAATATTTAAAAATAGTATCAAATATTTAATAACTGTATCAGTGATGGGGTTCTTCTAGTGTTTAATAGAAGGAGTTAAGTTGATGTTGGATGTTTTTTTAAAAGGACATGATTATAAGTATGAAGTAGCAGAACTTATAAAATTGTTTACTAGTGAATTTAAATTTAATGACTTTGCTGATTGTAGCAATAGTATGGAGTCAATATACTTAATAAATAGATTGGTTTGTGAAAATGATACTTTACTTTCAATTACTGAGTATTATGAAGGTGCTAACTTAAAGTATGAATCAATGCAAAATATTAAAGATATAAATACTGAGTTTTTAAATGGATTTTGTAATAATAAGACGATTGAAGAGTTTTTAGATAGACTAGATAATGAAAGTAAGAGAAATATTAGAAAATTATGCAAAGAAAGTATTAAAAAAAGTATGTTTATAGTACTTAAACAAATATTTAATTCTTATGTTCCATGGGGCATTTTGACTGGTATCAGACCAGTCAAAATTGTCCACAATCTGATGGATGAAAAACTAGATGATAATAGTATAAGAACTATTTTAAAAGATAACTATTTTATAATGGATGAGAAAATAGATTTAGCTCTTGAAATAGCTAATAGAGAACGCTTATTTATGTATCCAATAGATAAAAATAAAATTTCTCTTTATGTAAGTATTCCATTCTGCCCAACTAGATGTGTATACTGTTCATTTCCCTCAAACTCATTAAAGCAATTTGGCCATTTAAAAAGAGAATATGTTTATAAATTGATTGAAGAAATTAAAGGATTTGCCAAGGTTATTGAGGATACTAATAAAGAAATTGAAACTCTATATATCGGTGGTGGAACTCCTACTACATTGGATGAGGAAGAATTGGATTTACTTATAAATGCTCTATTTAGAGAATTGGATTTAAGCAAAATTAAAGAGTTTACGGTAGAAGCAGGTAGACCAGATACTATTACCAAAGAAAAATTAAGTGTATTAAAAAAACACAATGTAAGTAGAATTAGTATAAATCCTCAAACTATGAATGATGAGACTTTAGTTAAAATTGGAAGAGAACATAAAGTTTCTGATTTAGTAGATTGTTTTATTATGGCTCGAAATATGGGATTTGACAATATAAATATGGATATAATTTTAGGACTTATAGATGAAGACTTAGACATGGTAAGAAATACATTAGAGGAAATAAAAAAGCTTTCTCCTGAAAGTCTTACAGTTCATACATTAGCTATAAAAAGAGCTTCTAACCTAAATATAAATATGGATAAGTACAAAGAACATTTAACTCAGTATGAAGAAATGATAAAAATGATAGATTTATCAATGAAATATGCTAAGGATATGGGACTTAATCCATATTATATGTACAGACAAAAACATATGCTAGGTAACTTAGAAAATATAGGTTATGCTAAAGAAGGATATGAGTGTATTTACAATATACAAATTATGGAGGAAAAACAAAGCAACTATGCCTTGGGTGCAGGTGCTATATCAAAATTTGTTTATGTAGATGAAGATAGAATTGAAAGAGTAGAAAATGTAAAGAATGTTGAACAATACATTGATAGAGTAGATGAAATGATAAAAAGGAAGAAAGAAGAGGTATATAAAAATGTTGACTAAAGCTCCCAGAGGAACTAAAGACATAACTCCAAAAGAGGCTTATAAATGGCGTTATGTAGAAAATAAATTTAGAGAAATATGTGCTTTATACGGGTATGAGGAAATGGTAACTCCTATATTTGAACATACAGAACTTTTTAAGAGAAGTGTTGGAGATACTACAGATATAGTTCAAAAAGAAATGTATTCTTTTAAAGATAAAGGGGATAGAGAAATTACTCTAAAGCCAGAGGGTACAGCTGGTGTAGTAAGAGCATTTATAGAGAATAAATTATATGCAGATACTCAACCAACAAAATTATTTTATGTTACACCTTGTTTTAGATACGAAAGACCACAAGCTGGTAGACAGAGACAATTTCATCAATTTGGTATAGAAGCACTTGGAAGTGATACTCCTTCAATGGATGCTGAAATAATAGCACTAGCTGTTCAATTTTTTAATGAAGTTGGATTAAATGATTTGGTAGTGAGTATAAATTCAGTGGGTTGTCCAGTTTGTAGAAAAGAGTACAATGCTTTATTAAAAGAATATCTTGATTCAAAAGCAGATATATTATGTGAGACTTGTAATGAGAGAAGAGAAAAAAATCCAATGAGGGTTATAGACTGTAAAAACCCTACATGTAAAGAAAATATCAAAGATATACCATTTATTGCAGACCATTTGTGTGATGATTGTAAAGCTCACTTTGATAAACTTCAAGAATACTTAAAGGAAATGAATATAAACTTTGTAATTGACAAAACAATAGTTAGAGGATTAGATTACTATAGAAAAACTGCTTTTGAAATTATATCTAATGATATAGGTGCTCAAAGTACTGTATGTGGTGGAGGTAGATATGATGGTCTTGTTGAACAACTAGGGGGTCCAAAAGGTATAAGTGGAATTGGATTTGGACTAGGTATTGAAAGACTTTTACTTACACTTGAAGGCAATGGAATTGAAATAGAAAACCCTCAATCTACAGACATATTTATAGTAACTATAGGTGAAGAAGCAAATACAAGAAGCTTTAAATTGTTGAAAGATTTGAGACAAAATCATATAAGTGCGGATAAAGACCATATAGAAAGAAGTGTAAAAGCACAATTTAAGTATTCAGATAAAATAAATTCAAAATTTACAATAGTAATTGGTGATGACGAGTTAAAAAATGACACTGCAACATTAAAAAATATGAAAACATCAGAGCAAACTACTGTAAAATTAAGTACATTAGTTGAAGAATTAAAGCAAAAGCTGTAAAATAAGAAAGTATGATGTTTTGTGTATTAGATAAATATATAGCATTAAAATTAAATAAAATGGAGGTAGTATCTTGGAAACTTTAAAGGGTTTAAAGAGAACTCACTACTGTGGAGAGTTGAGAGAAAAAAACATAAATGAAGAAGTTGTACTTATGGGATGGGTACAGAAAAAAAGAAACTTAGGAGGACTTGTATTTGTTGATTTAAGAGATACAAGTGGATTATGCCAAATAGTTTTTGACACAGATGTAGATAAAGAAGCTTTTGAAAAAGCTGAAAAATTAGGTGCTGAGTTTGTAATAGCAGTAAAAGGAAAAGTATGTGAAAGACAGTCTAAAAACCCTAACATGCCAACTGGGGATATAGAGATATTTGCAACTGAACTTAGACTTTTAAATAAATCAGAAACTCCACCTATTTATATAAAAGATGATGATGATGTTTCAGAAGCACTAAGACTAAAATATAGATACTTAGACCTTAGAAAGTCATCTATGCAAAGAAATTTAAAATTAAGACACAAAGTAATGAATATTACAAGAAATTACTTATCAAATAATAGATTTTGTGAAATAGAAACACCATTTTTAATTGCTCCAACACCAGAAGGAGCAAGAGATTATCTTGTACCAAGTAGAGTTAATCCAGGGAAATTTTATGCATTACCACAATCACCACAATTATACAAACAATTATTAATGGTAAGTGGAATGGATAGATATTTCCAAATAGTTAAGTGTTTTAGAGATGAAGACCTAAGAGCTGATAGACAACCAGAATTTACACAAATAGACTGTGAAATGTCTTTTGTTGAACAAGAAGATGTTATGAGTATGATTGAAGGTTTGCTTGAAGTTATATTTAAAGAAGTTTTAAATGTAGAATTGACACTTCCACTTCCTAAAATGACTTATGCAGAAGCTATGGCTAGATATGGTTCAGACAAACCAGACACTAGATTTGGTTATGAGCTAACAGATATATCTGATGTTGTTTGTAATTGTGGATTTAAGGTGTTTGCTGATGCTACACAACCAGGAAAAAGTGTGAGAGGTATAAATGTAAAAGGAAAAGCTGACGATTTTACTAGAAAACAAATATCTTCATTAGAAGAACATGCTAAAACATATAGAGCAAAAGGACTTGCTTGGATGAAAGTAGGTCAAGATGGAGTAACTTCTCCGATAGCAAAATTCTTTAGTGAAGAGGAAATGAATGCTATACTTACAAGAATGAATGCAGAAGTAGGAGATTTACTTTTATTTGTAGCTGATAAAAACTCAGTAGTATTTGATGCTTTAGGACAAGTTAGACTTGAAGTGGCAAATAGACTTAATATACTAGATAAGAATGTATATAACTTATTATGGGTAACTGAATTCCCAGTTTTTGAAGAAGATGAAGAAACAGGTAAGTTTGCAGCAATGCATCACCCATTTACATCACCTATGGATGAAGATTTAGATAAACTAGAAGATGGAGATAAATCATCTTTAAGAGCTAAAGCTTATGATATTGTATTAAATGGATATGAAATAGGTGGAGGAAGTGTTAGAATATCAAATTCAGATGTTCAATCAAGAATGTTTAAAGCACTTGGTTTTACAGAAGAAAGAGCTAATGAGAAGTTTGGTTACTTATTAGAAGCATTCAAATATGGAACTCCTCCTCATGCTGGTCTAGCTTTTGGGCTTGATAGACTTGTTATGTTGCTTGCAGGAGCTGAAAATATAAGAGAAGTTATTGCATTCCCTAAAAATCAAAATGCTGTTTGTCCTATGACAAATGCTCCTACAGTAGCAGATGATGAGCAATTGGATGAATTAAGTATAAAAGTTGATATAAAAGATAAAGAGTAATATATAAATAAGAGATAATATATAAAAGACTGTCGCACTAAAAAATAGGGCGACGTCTTTTTTTTATACTATCTAATAGTAATAATTGTCAATTAAAAGTACCATTAACTATTGTTTACACAATTCCAAAAAAGAATTCTGTTAGATTAGTAAAAGTCAAACTATTCCTACCTGATACTACAAACAATAAAATATCATATTAGACAAAAAAATCAAAAAATTACCAAATTAAAAATTATTTAAAAATAAATTGACAACGATTTCAAGTTGTTATAATATGTAATAAAGAACTTGTTATATAATGTTATAAAAATACTACATAAGGAGGTGACTAAAATGGATGAAAAAAAACAAAAAAAAGAAATGGACTTAGAGGTAAATTCATTTATTCCTTTGTACCAACAACTATATGACAATATAAAAAAACAAATAGCAGCTGGTATATATAAACCAGGAGATAAACTTCCATCTGAAGTAGACTTATGTAAGGAGTTTAATATAAGTCGTATAACTGTGAGAAATGCGCTTAATGAACTTGTAAAAGAAGATATATTATGTAAAAAGCGTGGAAAAGGAACTTATGTAACTATACCAGAGAGAATAGAAGCAACATGTGCGGGAAATAGTTTCACTAATTCTTGTCATCGTATTAATGCAAAACCAAGTACTAAGATAATCTCTATTTTAATAAAAAAAGCTGATAAGCAGGTGGCTGAAGCTTTAAATATTGAACTAGAAGAGAAGATAATATGTATTAAAAGACTTCGATTAATAGATGAAGTACCTGTTATTTTTGAAGTTGATTACTTTAGAATAGATTACATGTTTTTATTAAAAGAAGAGCTGGAAGATAAGTCTTTAATGGAAGTTATATCCAACAATATAAGTACACTGCCTAATCGTGTGGAAAATATATTTGAAGTAAAACACTCAAACAAAGAATATTCTGATCACCTTAAATGTGCAAGCAATATGCCATTATTAAAAGTAAGACAATTAGTATATACAGAGAATAATGATGTTTTATATTACAATGAACAATTTATAAGAAGTGATAAGTATAAATATGCAGTATCAGCAGAAATATAATTTACACTTAGGAGAGGAATAAATATGAGAAAAATAATATTAGCGTCTCATGGAGACTTTTCAAAAGGGCTTTTAGATTCAGTGAAAATGATAGTAGGAGATTTAGCAAATTGCGTTAATTCATACAGTTTATATCCTGGACAAAGCGCTTCAGATTTTGCTTTAGAGTTAGAAAAAACAATAGTAGAAGATAAAGAATGTGAATATATAATTTTATCTGATTTATACGGAGCAAGTGTATGTACTGCTATGTTAAGGTTAACTAAGTTACATAATGTTAAGTTATTTTCAGGAATGAACTTAAATATGGTATTAGAGCTTCTTACAAGATTTTCTGATAAATTAACAACTGAAGATGCAGAACAGTTAGCAAAAGAATCTAGAATGGGAATACAAAATGTAACATTACAAATAAATGAAGAAGAAGAGGTATTTTAGTTTATGGACAATAAGGGAATATTATCAGTTTTTAAAAACAAAAAGCCAATTATAGCAATGATACACTTAAAGGGAGATACTTCAGATGATATTTTTGAAAGAGCTAAAAAAGAAATTAGTATCTTAGAAGAAAATGGTGTAGATGGAATAATGTTAGAAAATTACTACGGAAATTACTATGATTTAGAAAGAATACTTGAATATGTATCAAAATCCAATTTATCAATACCATATGGAGTAAACTGCTTAAACATTGATACTATGGGATTTGAACTAGCAACAAGATATAATGCAAGATATATACAAGTTGACTCTGTAGTAGGTCATGTTAAACCTAGAGATGAAGCTACTTTAGAAGAATTTTTCAAATTACACCGCTCAAAATGTCAAGCTTATTTAATTGGAGGGGTACGTTTTAAGTACCAACCAGTTTTATCAGAAAATACTGTTGAAGAAGATTTAAAAATAGGGATGACAAGATGTGATGCTATAGCAGTTACAGAAAATGCCACAGGGCAAGAAACATCAATGGAAAAAATAGAATTATTCCGTAAAAATGTAGGAGATTTCCCTTTAGTTATTGCAGCTGGAGTTACATTAGAAAACGCAAAAAAGCAACTTGAAATAGGGGATATGGCAATAATAGGAAGTTACTTCAAAGATAATTACCAAGACTTTGGAGATGTTAGTGCAGAACACGTAAAAACATTTATGGATGAAATAAAAAGAATTAGGGAGGAATTATAATGATTAAATTAGTAAGGGTAGACCACAGACTTATACATGGACAAGTAGCATTTACATGGACAAAGTTTTTAAATACAGATTGCATACTAATAGCAAGTGATGAGTTATTAAAGGATGATTTAAGAATGGCAGGGCTTAAAATGGCTAAGCCATCTAATGTCAAACTTGTAATGAAAAGTATAGCAGATTCTATAAAAGCACTTAATTCAGGTGTTACTGATAAATACAATCTTTTGATACTTTGCGAATCTGTAGAAGATGTTTATAGACTATCTAAAGAAGTTAAATCTATTAAATCAATAAACCTTGGTGGAACAAAATCAGATGATAATCGTGAAAATATATCTAAGGCAGTTCATGTATCAAAGGATGATATAAACATGATTAAAGAATTAGATTCAGAAGGTATAAATGTATTCGTACAATTAGTTCCTGATGATGATGCTACAAATGTAATGAAATTAATATAATTTTTAGGGGGATAAAAATGGAATTTACACAAGTTATTCTAATAACTCTAATTGCATTCTTTGCATATATGCATTGTTTTGTAGGTTCTACAATGCATAATAGACCTATAGTGGTTGCACCACTTGTTGGTTTAGCACTAGGAGATTTACGTACAGGTATAGTAATAGGGTCAACATTAGAACTAGTATTTATGGGTGCATTCCCAGTTGGAGCAAGTAATCCTCCTGACTTTGTATCTGGTTCTATTATTGCCACAGCATTTGTAATATTAACTGGTCAAGATGTATCCGCAGCAGTTGTACTTGCAGTTCCTATAGCAACTTTAGTATTACTTATAGACAACTTCTTAATGACAGTAGTACTTACATGGGGAGCTCATCTTGCTGACCGTTACGCAGAAGATGGTAACATTGAAGGTGTAGAACGTATACAATTATTATTTGGTATAGGTAATAAATTAATACTAGCAATAATAGTAGGTACAGGATTCTCATTAGGTGTTCCAGTAATAGAAAAGATACTTTCATTTATACCATCATATGTAATTCATGGTATGGATGTTGCAGCAGGCGTGATACCAGCAATAGGTTTTGCCATGTTAGCTAGAATGATGCTTAATAAGAAAACGATAGCATTCTTATTATTAGGATTTATAATGGTTGCTTATTTAAAAATAACAGTAACAGGAGTTGCATTATTTGGATTAGCAGTAGCTCTAATATATGTTAACTTTGTAGGAGAAAAGGAGGTAGTAGTGGATGACAACGAATTCTAAAAAATTAGAAACAATTTCGCCAGATAGCAAAATAACAAGAAAAGACTTTTGGAAATGTTTTAGAAGATCTCTAACATTAGATTCATCTTGGAACTACGAACGTATGCAAAATATAGCATATGCATATATGATGGCACCAATAATCCGTAGATTATATAAAGATGATAAAGAAAAAAAAGCTCAAGCTTTAAAAAGACATCTTGAATTTATGTCAGTTACACCTCATATAAGTACTCTTTTGGTTGGTATATCTGGAGCTATGGAAGAAGAAAATGCAAAGAATGAAGAATTTGATGCAAAGAGTATAAATGCAGTTAAGTCAAGTTTAATGGGACCAGTTTCTGGAATAGGAGATTCATTTTTCTGGGGAACATTAAAGCTTATAGCAGCTGGAGTTGGTATAGCTTTAGCTTCTCAGGGGAATATAATGGGTCCAATTTTATTTCTTCTAATAATAAATGTTCCTCACTTTATTATTCGTTATATATGTCTAGATAAAGGATTTAAGTATGGAACTCAATTTTTTAAAGATGTAAGTGGCTCAAATATAGTCTCAAAAGTTATGGAAGCAGCATCAATGCTAGGGCTTATGGTAATTGGAGGTATGACTGCCTCTAATGTAATACTAAAACTTAGTGTTAATGTAGGTAGTGGGGAATGGGCAGAGCCTATTCAAACTTACTTAGACCAAATAATGCCATGTATGCTTCCAGCTATGATATTTGGAATTATGTATTGGTTATTAGGAAAAAAAGTCAAGACAACTACGATATTAATTTCAGTTATGGTTATTTGTATAATATTAGCTGCAGTTGGGGTAGTATAAATAAAATTATGAATATGATTTTTGATAATCTTTTCTACAATTGAAACCTATAAAGGGGATGTCGAACTAAAAAATAGGCGACTCCCTTTTTTAATAAAAAATAAATCCAAAAGAATTACTAATTTTATGCCCATAGTGGCAAGCACCTTTTTCTTTTTTATCTATTAAAGTTATCTTTATCTTTGGTCTTTTAACCATAATCTTACACATCCTTCTTTATATTTATATTCACTATAACAAAAATACTATATTTAAAAATTTTATCGTGAATTCGTTTTTAAGTAAATTTTGTTTGAAAAACTATTTTTATAGTAATAATCAGAAAATTTAGACTAAATTTGATTAGTAAAGTTGTAATAAATTCACTAAAAATAAGTTAGAATAGGTTAAATT